>CAZLRI010000132.1:0-6848 GCA_964561745.1 uncultured Pseudobdellovibrionaceae bacterium
TAGAGATATATGTATGTGAAAAATGCTATTTGGTTCAGTTGGAGGAATTTGAAACCACAGAAAATATTTTTTCATCTGATTATGCTTATTTTTCATCATATTCGGAAAGTTGGTTAAGACATTGTAAAAAATATACTGAAATGATGCTCAATCGATTTAGGTTTAACCAAAATTCATTTATTGTAGAGATTGCAAGTAATGATGGATACCTATTGCAATATTTCAAACAAAGAGGTATTCCTGTCCTTGGAATAGAACCTGCATCAAATACAGCAGAAGTAGCAATAAAAAAAGGAATTCCTACTGATATTACTTTTTTCGATACATTATATGCAAAAAAAATGAAGGAAGTAGGTAAATTGGCCGATTTGATTATTGGAAATAATGTTTTGGCACATAACCCCAATCTAAATGATTTTGTTGAAGGCTTGAAAATCGCATTGAAGTCCAATGGTATCGTCACAATGGAATTCCCTCATTTACTTAAACTTATTGAGTATAATCAATTTGATACAATCTATCATGAGCATTTTTCATACCTTTCTTTTTATGTAGTGCAAAAATTATTTGCTTCACATAATCTTGAGCTTTTTGATGTTGAGGAAATACCAACACATGGTGGTTCACTTCGTATTTATGCTAAACACAAAGAAGATGATTCAAACACAATCACGAATCGTGTAAGAGATTTATTAGCAAAAGAAGAATCATTGGGTTTATTGGATTTAAAAACATATTATGGCTTTGGAAAAAAAGTAGAGGCAACAAAAAGAAAATTGCTTCAATTCTTGATTCAAGCGAAAAATGAAGGTAAGAAAATTGTTGGATACGGTGCTCCTGCTAAAGGGAATACACTTCTCAATTATTGCGGAATAAGAACCGATTTTCTCGAGTACACGGTAGACCTCAGTCCACACAAGCAAAATAAATGTCTACCCGGTACACATATACCTATTAAACATCCTGACAAAATCAAAGAAGATAAGCCTGATTATATTTTGATTCTTCCATGGAATATTAAAGATGAAATTATGGAGCAGATGAATTTTGTTAGAGAATGGGAAGGAAAGTTTATAGTTCCCATTCCCGAAGTGATGGTTTTGTAATGAGATTTATCGGAACCAAGCTAAAAGGGGCTTATATTATTGAACTGGAGACAAAAGAGGACGAACGCGGTTTCTTTGCTCGTTCATTTTGCCATGAAGAGTTTAAAAAGAATGGTTTAAATCATAATATTGTTCAGTGCAATCTTTCTTATAATAAAAAGAAGGGGACACTACGCGGAATGCATTATCAATTAGCCCCTTATGAGGAAGTGAAATTAGTCAGTTGCACAAGTGGAGCGATATATGATGTAATTATTGACTTGCGACAGAATTCCTCTACTTATTGTCAATGGCTTACTGTGGAGTTGAATGCTAAAAACCATAAGATGCTTTATATTCCTGGAGGCCTTGCTCATGGCTTTCAAACATTAGAAAACGATACAGTAGTTTTTTATCAGATGTCTGAGTTCTATCATCCAGAATGTGCCCGAGGGGTGAGATGGGATGACTCGGCATTTAAGATTAAATGGCCTTTATTTGAGCGAATTATGTCGAAAAAAGACATAAGCTATCCAGATTTCAAGGAAATGAAAGGATGAAAAAAGTTTTATTAACGGGTGCCAGTGGTTTTATTGGAAGGCATTCTATTCCATTTTTAATAAATGGCAGATATGAGATACATGCTGTTTTTTATTCTGAAAAACCTAAGTTCAATAAAAATAAGCATTTGTTTTGGCATCGTTGCAACCTTTTAAATTCAGAAGAACAAAAACAATTGTTTAATGAAATTAAGCCAACTCATTTGTTTCATTTTGCTTGGTATTCAATTCCGGGTAAATATTGGACATCTCTTGAGAACATCCGTTGGGTTCAAGCAAGTTTAGGACTGTTAATGAACTTTGCAGAAAATGGAGGGAAAAGGGCAGTATTTGCAGGCACCTGTGCTGAATATGATTGGGATTACGGGTATTGCTCAGAGGGAATAACTCCAACCAGACCCCAAACCCTTTATGGAACTTGTAAAAACAATCTCCAACAAATACTGTCTCAATTTTCTAAACAAACCGGTTTAAGCAGTGCATGGGGAAGGATATTTTTCCTTTATGGACCATATGAATCAAAGGTTCGTTTGGTTCCATCTGTTATAACTTCATTACTCCGGGGCAAACCAGCTCACTGTTCACACGGGAACCAGATTAGAGATTTCCTTCATGTAGAAGATGTTGCTTCAGCTTTTGTCAGCTTGCTGGAAAGCGATGTAGAAGGACCAATAAATATTGCCTCTGGTCAACCGGTAGCCTTGAAAGATGTGATTTATAAAATTGCGAATAAGTTGAATCGGCTCAACCTTATTCAATTAGGAACTTTATCTGCACAGGATAATGAACCACGCGTACTTATTGCTGATGTCAAACAATTGTCAGAAAAAGTAAAGTGGCAGCCGAAGTTTGATCTTGATATGGGGCTGGAACAAACTATTGCGTGGTGGAAAGACGCGCTTTATGTTTAAGCATACACTTAAAAAGCATAATCGTTCAGGTGTAGGTAAATTATAGCCTTCTATTAAAATAAGATTAAGGTAAAGTATCTGTTATTTGATATGCCGAGGGTTGCAAAATCTGCTGCGGATTCTCGACAGGCTGTTACGAAACTAAAAATCAGAGGCAATGCCATACCATATATGGACACTACTGATGAGATTAACACAATATATTGTATGCCCTTTGTGCCAGTTTCCTATTTCGTAACAGCCTGTCGAGTTCATTTTGAAAAAACGAGGCATGGAAGAGGAGAAAAATGGTTAATACTACTAACTTGAACAGAGAAAATATTTTCAGAAATACCAGTACATGGTATGCGAAGCAAAACACAAATATGTTTAGTTCTGCACTGATTCGATTTTGCCAGCAATACGCGGGGAACAATATATTAGATCTGGGGTGTGCAATAGGGAATTATTGTTCGGCACTATCTAAAGTAGGTTTTAAATGTACCGGAGTGGATATAAATGAATCATATGTGAAAATTGCACGGGAACATGGTGTCAATGCACACCTTGCCACATTTCCGCTGTTTTTTGATAACGGATCTTTCGACACAGTAATTATGTTTGAAGTATTGGAGCATGTTCCTGATCCTGACATGCTTTTAATAGAGGCTAAAAGAATGGCTGTGAAAAGCATATTGATCACCGTTCCTAATTGTAGTGAATTTAACATACTTAACAAGATGGGGCTAATGTATAATCATTTTCTGGAAGAGGATCACATCAACTTCTTTACAAAAGAAGAGTTAGAGAATTTGCTTGCCAAACATTTTGACCGGTTTAAGGTTGAAAAAAAAGAACCGATAGTGACAACCATAGATTTGCCATGGTGGTTACGAAAATCTATTTTACTGCTATATAGGCTGAAAATTTTTAAGCCACGCACTTTTTACAGACTTTATGCAGTAATTGAACTAAAGACGAATTAAATAAGAATGGCTCAGTAAAAGAAATTGTGCTGGGGAAGATCAGTAAGTAAGGAAATTGATTAAACAAAATAGGTTTTGAATGAAAAGGGAATTGCTAACATGTTAAATAACATTGGCGTTGTACATTTAATCTGGAGACCATGTGGCATTGAAACATTTAATGCTTTTTTACAGTCGTACATTAAAAATTCAGACGGACAAAAACATGACTTAATCCTTGTTTTTAATGGATTTTCTTCTGAAAAAGAAACGAGTGAATATAAATCACTACTGGCAGACCTAAACTATTCTTCCGTGTTTATTAAAGATAGAGGTTTTGATATAGGTTCATATTTCATTGCTGCGAATACTTTCAATTATGAATATTATTGTTTTCTAAACTCCTACAGTATTATTTTAGACAAAGAATGGTTGATAAAGATGTATCACTATATTTCTCAAGAACATGTTGGACTGGTTGGGGCAACAGCATCGTATGAAAGCCTCTATTCCTCTCTTGTAACCAACATTCATAACGGTACTTTTCCAGAGAGACCGCTGTACAGGAGAATCATCAGAGATTCCTGTTTTAACATAGTAAGACATTTGTATTATTATCCTCCTTTTCCAAATTATTGTATCAGAACAAATGCGTTTATAATAAAGCATGAAACATTGAACAAAATTAAACATAAAGCTATGCGGTCAAAAAGTGATACACTAAGATTTGAAAGCGGAAGAAATAGTTTAACTGCACAGATACTCAAAATGAAACTCGATGCATTAGTTGTTGGCAAGGATGGTAAAGCATATAAAAAAGAAGATTGGTCGAAGAGCAATACATTTCGGCAAAATAACCAAGAAAATTTATTAATTTCAGATAATCAAACAGAAGGTTACTTAAAAGCAAATAGTGAGAAAAGAATGTATTTTTCAAAATTGGCTTGGGGTATATAATGGACCCCAAATTTTGAACTGGTAGTTAAGTTACATTTATGCTATAATTTCTCCAAATAAGGAAGGAGGAAATTATGGCACGGAAACAACATTCTGCAAAATTCAAAGCTAAGGTAGCCATTGATGCTATCAAGAAAGACAATGGCTGAATTACAGCAATTCTCGGTGAGTTGTAATATGCAGTGCTGCAAAGGCTTACGAATGACATCAAATATTTCTTTCGTAGGATTTTATCCAAAAATATGACTGGATAAACCTTAATAAAAGAGACATAAATCCTTTGTCATGGCAAGACTTCTTATCATTTCTTGCTTTCTAATTTTTGTTGCAAAACATATCATGTTCGCCGAGAATTGCTGTTAAGAAAGGGATTTTTATACCTTGTAGCCATCATTGACTGGTTTAGTCGTTATGTTTTATCCCTGGCGACTGAGTAATTCTTTAGATGTACATTTTTGCATAGAAGCCTTGGAAGAGGTACTTAAGCAAGGCTGTCCAGATATATTCGGGTAGTGATCAAGGATCACAGTTTACCAGTAATGATTTTACAAGAGTCCTATTAAACAATGAGATAAAAATTTCACGGAACACTGAAATTCGATATTAGAAATTGGGCTTCTTTCTTACGAATTTCTAATTTCCAATTGTAAAGTTTATTTATTGGCAATCCCTTACCCTTTTAACTCTAATTTAGAGGCAGTGGAGTGGAGCTTAAAAAAGAGTAAAAATGGCCTTGACAAACCCGTCCACCATATTAGTTCAGTACCTAACTAATTACAAATGTGTTTAAAATAACAATAGCTGAGTAGTTACGATTTTAAAAGAGAAATATGAGAAAAAAATGGAACCATTAATTACCACAATTATTCCAACCCATTGTCGTCCAACATTATTGCGAAGAGCAATTTATAGTGTATTAAATCAAACTTATCCTCATCTTCAAGTTTGCGTGTATGACAATGCATCTGGAGACGAGACAGCTTTTGTAGTTGCAGAAATAGCAAAAAAAGATCTTCGGGTTAAATATTATTGTCATTCTAAAAATATAGGTGCTCTTGAAAATTTTATCTATGGAATGAAACATATAGAAACTCCATTTTTTTCATGTCTTTCTGATGATGATATTATTTTACCTAATTTCTATCAAACAGCTATGGAAGAGTTTCAACGGTATCCTAATGCAATGTTTTTTGTAGGAATAACTGCTATAATAGAGAATGATAGTAAAAAAGTGGTAGGAATTGTACCTTTGCTTCCACAATGGACAAAAGAAGGAGAATATCTTCCACCAGATGGTTTAATACAGATGTTTAATGAAGGACATCCAAATTGGACGAGTATGATTTTTCGCAAAGAAGTTATTGAAAAAATTGGCGTTGTAAATCCAGCAATAGGTGCTCCGAGTGATAGTGATTTTATATTGCGTGCTGCTACTCAATGCTCTTTTGTTCTATCCAAAAAAATATATGGTTTTCTTATACACCATCCCTTATCATATAGTGTAAGAATAGGGCATCTTCCTGTGTATGTTGGATGGATTAGGATAATTTATAATTTAATGGCTGATAAACAAATTCCATTAGATATTAAATACAGATTAAAAAAAGAAATTAAAAAATTATTGTTTAATTTTGGGATGAAGATTATTAGAGATAATTCAATGAAAGAAGGTTATGAGATGAGTAAGATTCTTTATGAGCAGTATCATCTAATATCAGCATCAATTATTTTTTATAATTTGATAAAATGTTGCAAATATTTTCCACCAATTCCTTTTTTTATTAGATGGTTATGTAACATTCGTGACTCTCGCAAAAAAGATAAGTGTCAACAAGTTCAAAAACAATTAGAAAAAGAGATCGGCAACATATCAACTTATTTAAAAATTGTTACCTAATCATGTTCTGCTTTAGACTGAAACATAATTTCAAGCTATGCAATCGACTTTTAATCATCACGGAGACACGAAATATCCGATGGAAAAGAAATGGACAGTTTGTAGTGGACCCCAAACTTTAAGGTTCTATGATGTTTCAAGGGGGTAGATAATGTTTATAAGACGGTTTTTAAGGAGATTTTTCTTAATTCTCAGAGCTTCTATAAGAAAGTCAGCCCGACCCAGCTGTAGAAAAATCCCCTGTCAAGGGAACTATCCAACCACTGAATATTTGATATAACAAAATCAACCGTACACTATCCCATAGAATTGCCCATAAGAGGGCATAGAAAGGGCAAGAGAGCCTCTATTTTTATTCTATGATGGTAGGGATGCTCTATTTTTGAGGACAATGAGAGAGGATTTTCTTTAGGAAGTAGAAAGAACGAAAAGAGTTACGAAGATATACTCAAGTGGGGCATAAATTGCGTTTTTCGCTGGTCTTAATCAACGAT
>CAZLRI010000133.1:0-6832 GCA_964561745.1 uncultured Pseudobdellovibrionaceae bacterium
GAGATGAATTGATGACTGAACAGGAAAAGAGAGAATATCAAACTGTGATTCTGGCTGCTTTGCTGCATGATATTGGGAAGTTTTATCAAAGAACTTTGGGAGAAAAAAGAGGTAACCATCAGCAACTGGGAGATGAATGTTTTGAACAATATTTTGCAGAAAAATTATCAATTATATTTACGCAGAATGAAATAAAGATAATCAGAAGTGCCATTAATAATCATCATAGGGATGAAAAATTTATAACCCTTGCTGACGGGATTTCTGCTGGTATGGAACGGATTAAGTTAGATGATGAGGAAACTGGTGACCCATCAAAGGAAAAACTTCTATCGGTCTTTGAAGAGGTATCTTTATTTCATAGCAATGGCAAAAAAGTCAATGAATATACCCATTATCTAAAACCCCTCTCTTTTAAGAAAGAAGAGTTATTCCCTGATAAGATTTTTGATAAGGACATAAAAGAGGAATACTTAAAATTATGGGAAGGTTTTGTAGCAGAAGTTGAAAAAATTTCTGCCTTAAATCCACACTCTTATCTGAATGTGCTTTATGCCATTCTCCAGAAATATACATGGTGTATTCCCAGTGCAACTTATAAAGATGAGCCGGACATATCTCTTTTTGACCATGCCAAAACCACTGCAGCCATTGCAGGGTGTCTCTACTATAATAAAAAAATGGGTGAACAAATAGATAAGGATTTTCTACTTATTGCTGGTGACATATCCGGGATACAGAACTTTATCTACAAGATTACTAAATCTCAAGGAACTGGAGGGATTTCCAAGAGATTGAGGGGGCGTTCATTTTATTTGCTTCTACTTCAGGATGTAATTGCAAAATATATCATTAAAAAGGTAGGGCTGTTTACTGCAAATATTCTATTTTCTGGGGGTGGTATTTTTCAATTACTCCTTCCCAATACAGAGGAATCCAGACAGATAATTGAGGAGGTTAGAAAAGATGTCAACAAATGGCTCTTTGAAGAGCATGGTGGTGAGTTAGGCTTAATACTTGAAAGGGTTGAAACAAATAGAGAAGGGTTGGCAGATTATGGCAGTTTGTTGATAAAATTGGATGAAAAATTATCTCTGGCAAAAAAAAGGAAATTTTTAACATCCTTCAATGATGATTCTTTCTGGTGTGAAAAACCAGAGAAGGGTATAAAAATATGTAAGGTTTGTAATATCAATAGGATATTTGATGATAAAAGGCCCTGTCTATTATGCGAAGAGCATGAAAAAATTGGCTCTGAACTTCCTCAGCTTAATTACCTTATTTTTGCAACCGAGGAACTGCAAATTTCAGGTTTGCCTGTATCTTTTGATAAGTTTGGCGTGGTTTATTTAGTGCAAGAGAAAAATGTAAAAGAGGATTGGCTTAAATCAGACAAAATTCTTGATATTCAAAGGATAAATGACCTGTCTGGAATTAAAACAGGTTTCAGATTCATTGGTAATACTGCTCCAGTAGCAAAAGAGACAATTGACCTTGGAATCAACAAAGCAGAAATAGAAGAAGACAGGATTATTCGTGAAAATAAAGTTCTTAGTTTTGAGGCAATCGCTGATGCCAGCATAGGAGATAAGAGACTTGGTATCCTCAAAATGGATGTGGATAATCTTGGGCTTATTTTTGCCATCGGGCTTGAAGGTAAAAGAAAATCTATATCCAGAATATCCACCATTAGCCGTTCTATGGACATATTCTTTGTAGGTTATATCAACAAGATATGCGATGATATTTTTAATAACTGGTTTAATGAATCCGATTGGGAGCATAAGGCTAAAGTGAATCAGATTTTTTATATGGTGTATTCTGGGGGTGATGACCTTTTAATAGTTGGACCATGGAGTGAGATACCGAAACTTGCAAAGGCTATCAGGGATGAATTTAAGGAATATACCTGCAATAATCCTGATATAAATATCTCTGCAGGTGTATTCTTCTGCAAGCCAAAATATCTTATAAGTCTTGCGGCAAAGGGTAGTGGTGAGCAATTGGAGACTTCTAAAAATAAAGGCAAAAAGCGGATAACACTGTTTGGGGACACTGTGGAATGGGTAGCCTGTTTGGACGAACTCCTCTCTTTTGGTGAGGAGTTATATCAAGATATTGCTATAACTCAAAAACTGCCGAGGGGCTTTGTGCATGGATTATTGAGAAAGCACAAGCAATATAATGGAGGAGAAGACTACCGATTTATCCCTGCCATAATCTATCAATTGGCAAGAAATGTAAAAGATGATAGGTTAAGGGAAGAATTAAGAATCAAACTTATTACTGACAAAAATGGTTATTTTAAGCATATTAAAATACCAGCAAGCTATGCCTTGCTGAAATCAAGAAAGGAGGGATGAATATGGCAAATTTTAATTCAATGAAAGATGTAGATGTAAAAAAACATCTTGCTACACTATCATCATTATCTGCTCTCAAGCCAGAGGATTATGCCCTTGAAGGTAAGATTGCAGATATAATTGCAAAAAAAGAGAAAGAAAAAGGGAAAGGGGAGATGAAATTTACTCAGATAAGAAAGTTTTTTGGGCATATAAAAAAGATTGAAACAACCGAGATAAAAGGCAAAAAAGACAATGAAGAGTTTGATTTAACAAAACTCTATCTCCTCATGCCGGAATTAGCCTATGGCTATGGAAGGGGTGTGATAAGTAAAGATTTCTATGAGGTAATGAAGATATGTCTTGGTGGTAATAAAATTAAGACGGTGGCAGATTTTAAGATGTTTGTAAATCTACTAACTGCTGTCATCGCCTATCACAAAAAAATAGAGGCTGATGAAAAAGGAGGAAATAGATAATGTCAAACAATAACTATAAGTTTTCAGGTAAATACATCATCAAGGCTGATTTGAGGTGTATTACAGGGCTTCACATCGGTGGCACTGATGAGGGTTTTGAGATTGGCGGTATGGATAATCCTGTTATAAAAGACCCGATTACTGGCTATCCGTATATCCCTGGTTCATCGCTCAAGGGGAAGATGAGGAGTTTGTTGGAATGGGCAGATGGTATGGTGAAACCGAAAGAAGTAAAAGATAAAGAAGGCAAATCTACGGGTAAATGGAAAAGTAATGTGTGTAACTGTGGCTCCTGTGATGTTTGTATAATCTTTGGAGTCTCAGCTGATACAAAAGGGCAGAAAGAACCAACACGCCTTATTGTGCGGGATAGTTTCCCTAAAGGGCTATATAAAAGTGATGGGAAAATATTAGCTGAAGATAATAGGACTGATACTATTGCTGAATGGAAAAATCTCGGTGTAAATATCTATACAGAGGTTAAGACAGAGAATGCCATTGACCGACTAACATCAGAAGCCAACCCAAGGTCAATGGAAAGGGTACCGGCAGATTCTGTATTTGAAGTAGAGATACTTTTTGAGATTTATAAAAATGATGATGTGCAGAAGCTCAAAAAGCTCTTTGAGGCAATGCACCTTCTGGAAGACTCTACATTAGGAGGCAGTGGTAGCAGAGGCTCAGGAAAGGTTGTCTTTGAAAACTTTAAGGTAGAAAACAGGGATTTGGAGTATTACCACGGAACGAAACCACAAGGTGAATCTATTGCCTTAAATGGTTATAATACAGCCAAGGCAATAAAGGAGAATTTCGGAAAGATATTCAATTTGGCGGAGGAAAGTAAGAATGCAAATACATCAAATCAGATTAACCCCTAAATCATCTATTGCCTCCTTTCCTGCTTCTGATACCCTGTTTGGTGCTATCTGTTGGGGGATGAAAAGGATGTATGATGAATCTACATTAATTGAAATCCTCAAGGATTTTCAGGAAAGCCCTAAATTTGTCCTTTCCTCTGCCTTCCCCTATATAGAAGACAATGGTAATTCTATCCCCTTCTATCCAAGACCGATTACCTCGGGGGTTTCAACATCTGATATTGAAGAGATGGCAAAGACAAAAAAAGAAAAGGTTGATGTCATTACTGACTATAAAAAGTTTAAGAAGGCAGAATATGTATCTTTATCAATACTTGAGCAAATGTCAAATGGTGCTACAGAAAAGATGATTTTTCAGGATTATTATAACAGAACAGTTAAATTGGAAGGCAAAATGCTAATGGCAGAAAAAGAATGGACAGATTCGTTAAAACTGTTATATAAAAATGAACATGTCCAGAAGAACTCCATTGACCGACTTACTATGTCAACAGGCGAAGAAGGGCAAACCTTTTACCAGACAGAGTGTTTTACAAGCCCTATATTCAAACTCCATTTCTTAATAAAGACGAATGGCATAGATTTCTTTAGACCGATATTTCGTTATCTTGAGGATAAAGGTATAGGCGGCAATCGGTCTACCGGCAAGGGAAGATTCGGAATAGATGTTTTGGGTGAAGTATCCATAGGAGATTCTAACTCTCTCAATTTTATCACCCTTTCCAGATATATCCCCGATGTATCAGAGATAGAATTGAACAGCAATGCAATGTTTTATGAGATATTCCCTTATCGTTCAAAGGTGGATTCAGAGGCAGAATTCAAGGGTGAGGATATTTGGAAATCAAGGATTATGTATTTGAGGGAAGGCTCTTGTTTTGAGGCAAGAAAGAGAAAGGAATTTTATGGCAGACTACCTGTGGTAAAGGAGATTGACGGACAAAAGATTTATCAGAATGGGCTGGCATTTCCTGTATTTGGAAACTTTGGAGGTGCGAAATGAAACTTCGGATAAAAACATTATCGCCAGTACATATAGGGAGTGGGGAAAGTTATAATAAATTGTCTCTGCTCCAAGACAGGCAACATCGGCCAATTAAACTACACTACATTACATTTGAAGCATTAAAGGAAGTATTTAACCAAGGCCAGATGCAACAATTTTCCGAATGGATAATAGACCAACGATTTCCTGACTTGAGTAGATTTCTGAGAGATGAGTTGAACGACCAAAATTTTAGGCTTTCAAATATATTACAAAGAAAGGCTGATTATGCCATAGATTTATTATTTGAAGAAAATCATAAACAAGGACAATACTTAAAACCCATTGAAGGCTTCATCAAGCAAAACAACAAGGTGTATATTCCGGGAAGTGAGATAAAGGGGGCCATTAGGACAGCTGTTTTGTATTATCTTCTCCGTGAGAATAATTCGTTGTATAATGATCATCTTAAGCAGAGGATTGAAGATTTTGGGGAAAGGTATAAAAGAGAGATTAAGGAGGTACGGAATAAAAGACTTGAGAAATGGATGAAAGAAGAAAAAAGGATAAAGCAAAAAATGCTTGTCCCTGATATGCATAAAATAGAAGAGAATATCCAAAAAAGGGTATTCCGATGTGGCAAAAATGACGATGCCAAGTATGACTTGTTAAAGAACCTTTTTGTTGGTGATACCGATAGCAAATCTCCTTCAGAATCTCTTTTTGTATCCAATCTGGAGACTTTGAATATTAACCGCAGATTTGATGTATTTCAGGAACTTTGCAAAAAGGGGATAGAATTTACCTGTCAGGGATTTGACTTGCAAAATAACGACCTTATCCTTTCCAAATTGGGCTTTTCTAATGAACAAAGATGGGTGGTAAAAGATAGAACACATCTCTTAAAGTGCTGTTATGAGTTTTCTAAGAGGTTGATAGAGGAAGAGGAAAGTTATTTTGACCCCGAACAATGTCCCCAAATTGCCAGAAGATTAGAAGAGATAAAAAGCCAGAATAAAGAAGATTCCCCAGTAATTCGTATAGGTAAGGGAGAAGGTTATCTCAGCCTTACAGTGGGTCTGCTTGTCAAGGATAGAGACAAAACTCTCTATAATAATGTATTAATCCATGCTACCAAAAATACAAGTTACACAGGTAATTTCCCAAAGACAAGAAGGATAGTCAATATTGGCAAAGATACGCTGGGCAAAGATACCTTTGATACACTCGGCTGGGTAAAGTTGAAAAAGGAGGAAGCAAATGGTAGTAATTGAACTAAATACTCTGTATACTGAAACCGCTAAATTAGCCAAGATTGACTCATATCTCCAGCAGACAAAAGAGTTTGCTGGAGATGGCAATGAGGTTGTTCTGACTGGTGCTGCGCCGGTATGGCTGTATCTAAAAGTTGCCCATGCTCTTCACGGTAAGGCAAAAAAGCTTATTTACCGTTCACCTGTAACAGGAGATATCGTAATATTTGATCACAGTCCGGATTAAACAGCATTTTTGCTGATTTTTATAGGAGGAAAAAGATGAATTCTCTTAAGACTCTTGAGACAATTATCGCTAAAACAGGTAGTTTGAAAACTATCATTTGTGGACCTCATCACAGTGGTAAATCAGTTTTTGTTTTAAACCTACTTCAGCGTTTGTCTCGCCAAAAGGCGTATTGCTTTCGTGCATGTCCTGATGGTGAGGGTGACTGGTCAGGATTTTCAGACCAGGTGTTAGTAGAAAGTATTCGAAAAAAAGGTCAGTTTAATGAAAAGTTCTTGAGGTTTGCCCTGGGAGCAATCCAAAATACAAGGAAGCCGATTTTTCTTGTTGATGTTGGGGGAAAAATAGATGATAAAAACCGTTGCATTTTTTGTGAATGCAATGCGTTTATTATTGTTTCCAGTGATAAAGATGAGACAGCTAAATGGCGGGCGTTTGGTGAAAAATGTGGATTGGTTTGTCTTGCTGAATTGGACTCGGTTCTTGAAGGTGAGGATGAGATATTTGACGACTCGTTAGTTCCTTTGAAAGCCCGTGTAACTAAACTCGAGCGAGGTAAATTCCCAAACTCCAAAACGATTCATCGAGTAGCGATGTTTTTGGATGGTATGACACAAGGACTGGAGGATAAATCATCAGCCACGATTG
>CAZLRI010000134.1:0-6831 GCA_964561745.1 uncultured Pseudobdellovibrionaceae bacterium
TTAAGACATTATAGCAGAGATGGAAAAATAAAAAAATAGAGTTGACCCCTATTTCCCCGACCAAAATAGAGTTGACCCCTATTTCCCCGACTAATCGTTTACTTTAATGACATACAATGTCACGAAAATGTCATTAAAACTAAATGTTTTTCAGGAGATAATCGTTTACCTAATCGTTTACCTAATCGTTTACTTTTTGGATAGGTATTTTACACCTCTTCCTTTTCCTTCAACAATTAAGAATCCCTTTTCTACAAGGTCTTTAAGTTCCAGATATGCTGTTCTGACCGATACCCTATTTATCTCAATATATTCCTTTCTGGTAATAAACCCTTTTCTTGTTGCTGAAAACAGGGCTTTCTTCTGCCTGTCATTCAACTTTTCGGAAATATCAGTAATTTCAGTGTAGGTCGTTTCTTGGACAGGAGAATCGAAAATAACCTTTGTCTCAAGCGGATGAAGCTTATAATACGGCATCTTATTGCCCCATTCCCTGCACAACCTTTTCATCATCTTTATACCTGAGCCGTATTTCTCAATAAAGCCAGCGTCATACATACATTGGCAAAGGATCGGATTTACAGGCTTATGTATTGGCTCTTCCGGGCTAACACCAGCAGGAAAGCCCCCTGGGTTTATGATCTCAGTTCTGTTATCAAAGATGAAAACCCTCACATCCGCTGTTTCCAGATAGTCCCTGTGAATCAAAGCATTGATCATAGCCTCCCGCAAGGCATCAAGGGGGTACTCAAACTTATCCTCCCTCTGAAAACTGGTTGAAGTCCTATAGCTCAACAATCTAATGTTCCTCCTGATAAACTCTTCTGCCAGTTCAACTATTTCCCACAATGTTCCACGGCAGTCCAGTCTATCTATCACAGGATGAGTCACATCAGTGCCTTTGAATCTTACCACCCGCAATTGTGAGTTAAGGAAAAACCTCTGGGGATATTTCCCAAAAAACAAAATGCCAGCGTTTGTCGGTTTCTCCACATTTACATCAACAGCCCCTATGTTTACTAAAAGCTCATCCCAACTCATATCTACGGGCTTCTTAACATTCCGCACCCGCTCCCGTTCTTCCAGAAACCATCTAACTTTCTGTTTATCAATATCCTTTAGGGTGGCGTCTTCGCAAATTCTTTCGTCCCAGGAGAGCTTTGTTCTTTCTTGTCTTGCCATCTCCCTTATCTTGGCCACAGAAACTCTCGGGCTGGTCCTCCCTGCCCTTTGAAAAGCATGCCCATCATAGAACACCGGCTTTTCTTCAGCTTCTTTCACCAATATTTCAATTATCTCCTTGCCATCTATCTTATGGATATATAACTGAGGGTATATCGGCGGATCGGTATTCCTCTTGATCCAGTTAGCCAAATCCTCAACGGTTTCTTTGCCGATATTTACGCCCAAAACCTCGCCCCTGGGAGACACCCCAACCAAAATAGTCCCGCCAGCGGTATTAGAAAAAGCAGAGACCGCTTGGCATATCTCTTTCTTCAAGCCTGTCGAGGTTTTAAATTCAAGGGTTTGGCCCTCGCCCTGCTTAATAAGTTGTTTGAGTTGTTCTTCGGTCATATTTAATTAAAACTTCCTCATTTGGTATATTTCCCGGTTATGGATATAAACTACTTTGCATTTTAGTTTACATCTAATCAACCGATGTATACTAATTTTAGGGAACCATTTTCTATTGTAGCAAAATAATCTCTCCTAAATCCAACCTTTCGTATATTTTGAATAATTATACTCATCAATCAACTTCACTATCGTTTTATGTGGCTGGCTAATATTCTCTCTTATCTCGTTTGCCAAAGCCTTCGTCAACTCACAAAATCGAACGTACTTCTCATCGGGATTATGGCTATAGTAACATTTATAAGCTCTGGCAATCTTATCATCCCAAAGTGGAAAAAAATTTGGAGCTAAAAGATGAAGGGCTTTTGCTACCGAAACAGGGCTCTTTCTACCACTTACCTTACCTACGGTAATTTGCAATGCCTCAAGAAATTCCAAAAAAAGAGCTTTTATATCGCTTTTATCAGCATCTGAAAAGCTAGAAATATCTCTTTTCCTAAAAGACTCAATTTGAGAGAAGTTATCTGCTATACACTTTTCTAGTTTATCAAAATCAAGCGTTCCATATCTATAAAAGGCCTGATTCCATGTTAAAAGCAATACCCCTAACCCATCTGCCATTTCCGAATGTTTGCCCCAAAAATGAGATAAAATAAAAGTTGCCATTTTATACATAGCATCACGTTTTTCGTGCTTTTCAAATTCATGGCAACCCCTTATAAACTCTTTGATATCCATAAATTTATTTTTCTTTTGACACAATATCCCAATCCTTTGATCGTTTTAATTTGCTACTACGAATCCTATTTTTATTACCCGCCATCATTTGAATTAACCTTGCTCAACTCACCAATAATGTAATCTATCCAATTTTGATACCAACACCATGTTTTTACCACCATAGTGCCAAACCCCTTCTTTGGATTTTTGCCATCATGCTTTTGCCAAAACGATGTGTGCTGATACATACCGAAATTCCCGAACCCGGCTTCTCTAACTTTTTGGACTACTTGTGTCGCTGAGAATTTCGGTTTTTCTATTTCTTTTTTAACCCAGTACTCTTTTGAGATGTTTTTCGCCAAATCGGACTTCGGATCAATAAACTCAATAACACGATCAGCTTGTCCTTGTCGATTAGCCAGAACTTTAGTGAACAGCAGGCGATATGCAAATCGATCGCTAATTATCTCCGTCTCGGAAAGCTTGCTATCAAAATCAGCAATATAAGAAATTACGTTCTGAGGAATAAAGTTTTCTTTGTCCTTGATAATCTTTGACTGTACATAATCTAACTCGGCAAATTGCAAACTCAATGCCAAACTACTATCAAGCCCATACTTATCGCCATGAAGTTTTTTGAGGTAGAGGTTAAAATTTAAGGCACATGCTTGATAGCGGGCTGATAAATACGAGTCTAACCCACTTGCCTTCCGGTGTTCAATTTGATTCCTTAAGCCAATTAAGAAATTAAGGTTATTAACAGTATCTTTATCAAGTGGACAGTTCCCTTTCGATATACATTCTTTCAAATCCCAATACTTAATACTTCCATCGGGATTCCTAAAATACTTTTTACGTTTTTTGCCCCTTGTGAAGTATTTATAATCTATTCCTTCTGCCCGGTAATGAGCATGCATAAGGTAAGTCCATGCAATCGTCGAAAGTACGATGAAAGACTCTGTTTTGAATGAAACAAGAGGGTTATTGTAAATTTGAACAGCCGAAAGCATCACCTCTCTGGCTTTCATTATTAAGTCAACCTTTTCAGAATAAATAGTTCTCATCATATTATGCGGAGAATTATACGTTGTTATTTCCAAAGCTCGTGGATTGATTTGGCTTTTAACAGCTTCTCCATCGTTGTGTAGCGCGGGCTTTGGGGAGCTTCACCCTTTTTACCTGTGCCAAGTGGGATCGGCTTAATAGTTTTCTTATTCTTCAGATACACAATAAATTTGCCGGTATCTTTATAGGGTTCAATTTTATCTATTTCAGCTACATGCTTAATATGAGCAAGGGGGAGCTTTTCATAAATGGCAAGATATTTTAACTTTTCTCTAGCTTCCTGGGACAGACGGATCTCCCACCAAGCGTTATTCTGGACATAGGCATGTTTGAATCCGTCCTCAAATGCCGCACATACAACCGTATCAAAATCCACAGATTTTTTGGTTTTGCTTTTCCCGGTCCCAATATCCTCAATTTCTTCACGCATTGGTTCATAGTAATACAAAATATCATTATCGCATTGGTATCTCTGTAAAAGCACTATGTCCGGTGGGTCTCTGAAAATCTTGAATGCTAAGTTTAAATCAGAGGTAATCTCATTAATCGCAACAACGATTTTAACATCTTTCTCAACCAGATAAATTATCAGGTCAGTTATATTCTTGAAAACCGTGGCCTTTAAGCGATTTTCCATCTCTTTCTCTATTTCTGAATCTTCATTTATTGCTTTTAGAAGAATATCCCTGATTTGGTTCTGGGAAGAAATTATACTGGCACTGAATCTGGCTATCTGCTCTGTAATATTTGAATAGACATCATGGGATGCTATCTCATTTTCAACAATATAGAGCTGAGGATCTTTGCTGTCATAGAAATCTATAAGAAAGGCATCTGGAATTCCCCGGTAACCGCGCTTTCCGATCCGCTTTTTAATATCAATGTATATAGAATCTTTACCGAAGAGACTTTTTTGGTTTTCAATAACGGCCTTTTCAAACTCAGCTTCGTTATCGAAGTCAAAAAGCAAGTAATCATTGTTGTTTATAATAATTTTTGCCATGTTTTTTAATAGGATTTAAAAATTCCAGTCATCCGCTAACATCTCCGCCTGCTTAACACATTCTCGGTGGCCAGTAATTGCTGGTCCGCAAAAAATAGGGGTCAACTCTAATTTATTTCTATACCCCCTCCTTTCGAAAAATCCTTGAGCGGGACTCTTTAAAAATAACTTGCTTGTTATTGCCTCTATCAATAATATGCAATGGCAAATTTGGAGTTGTAATTCTTAGCGATCTTGGCATTAAGACATTATAGCAGAGATGGAAAAATAAAAAAATAGAGTTGACCCCTATTTCTGACCCCTATTTCGTATTTGTTTGTCTAATTGTAAGTTGTTATTCAGCATAAAGCATTTACTTTTATCTTAACATAAAAAAATCAATAAAAAGGGGGCATTGATTGCTCAACTACCCCCGCTGTTATGATTCAACAAACTCGATAGAAAATTACTACCGTGCAATTCAGAAAAGTTTTTTTCTCTATATTAACCCCGGTGGTAACGCTCGCCTGACGAGCAACAATCTCATTGCATTTGTTTTCTCTTAACCAGTTGTTAATTGCCGATTCCAAATCTGGAAAAGAATTGTCCTCATCTCTGCCTTGGTCGCAACCAGTGAATATTTTTACTTGCTCCATTTTTATCTCCCTTCTCTTTCTATAACGAATCAGGCACCAACTATGAAACGCAAAGGGCGTTTCTAATGTGATAGCAATGTAGCCATCTTTGGCTTCTACTTTATGACCACAAAAACCGCAACAGTATGAAATGTTTTCTGCGACCTCATTAATTCTTTTTATCGCCTCATCAATATCCATAGTTTGCCCGCTTAACAAATCAGCCGCTTCTTTAAGACCAGAAGGAAGCGGTATCGCGGCTCCACCTTCGCCCGGATGCGGATAGAAAAACTCAACGATTTTTTCCGACATAACTTTTCAACCTCCTAATAAATTACAAAAAGAACAGAAAGAATAGCAACCCTATCCTATTACGTTGTCAGTCTAACACAAAAGCAGTACGGATTCAATAGATGAAATAAAAAAACCCAATGCATGATGCAAAAAGGGTTTGCCAAATAAAAATCATCCAATTATTTATAAATGCTGTGTGGACCAATCGCCAAAAACAAAACTTCTTGGGAAGAAATAAAAATAAATTTAATGCGGTATGACCTTGTTATCCAAAAAGCCCAACATGCCTTGTCTTTTCCGTGAAGCTTATGGGTTTTTAACTGCGTAGAAAATTGATCTTGGCGAAAAATACTTTCTTTTTGTTTCGCTTGCTCTTTCACGCACAAGGGCAATTTCTTGTATTGTTTTTCAAATTGAGGAGTAATTTTAATCAGCATACTAGTCCAAATCAGCCAATGATTGAATTGTTTTACATCTCCCTGCTTTATATTCTGTTTCACCGTCTCTCACCAATAAATCAAGCTCCTGCGCCCGCTTGCCTTTCAAAGAAAAAACCTCTGCCGCTTTTTGACGCAGTTTTTCGTATTCTTTTAATGGCAGGATAACCATGCCACCAATCTTTTGAACAAGATCGGGCGAGATTGTTAAAATTTGTCCGTTCATAGTTTTTATTTAGTTTATGATAGCAAAAAATATCCATTTAATCAAACGAAAATCACTTTTTCAAAGTTTTTCTAAAATCGCCAAGTATTTTTTAGTAGTACCCATTTTTTCATAGATTGGTTGCTTCTTAACTTCATCATATTGCCCCCAACCATTAAAAGTCAACCTTCCTCTATCTTTCGCATATGCTGATTTCGCGGACAGGTTTGAGAAACAAAAAAGTGTGTCTGATTTTGTGCCAAGATTACATAGCAAAATCAATTACTAATTTTCTACCAAAAGCTAACGCGATTTTTTGCAATAAAGCAGTGGTAAGATTTTGCTGGCCAGATTCTATCCTCGCCACATTACTTTGATGAGTACCTATTTTTTCAGCTAATTCTTTTTGCGACACGCCTTCCTGCTTGTGCAATTGCAAAACTTTATAAGAAATTTCAAGCTGTTTACCATAGTTTTCAAAATCATTTCTAAACTTTTTATTTTTAATCCTTAAAGCAAGGTATTCATCAAAATCCACTGCTTTTTTAATTTGGTCATTATTTTTTTTGGACATATACTTTAATTAAAGTATATCATAAAAGATATGCTGTCAATAGCCACCCTACTTTTTGGGGGAAGAGATGTGGGCTATGGAATTAAATTGCTGGGAGAGTTGCTGGGTTTTTTCTTCATCTCCTGAAAGCTCGGCTGCAAAAAATAGGGGTCAACTCTAATTTATTTCTATACCCCCTCCTTTCGAAAAATCCTTGAGCGGGACTCTTTAAAAATAACTTGCTTGTTATTGCCTCTATCAATAATATGCAATGGCAAATTTGGAGTTGTAATTCTTAGCGATCTTGGCATTAAGACATTATAGCAGAGATGGAAAAATAAAAAAATAGAGTTGACCCCTATTTC
>CAZLRI010000135.1:0-5621 GCA_964561745.1 uncultured Pseudobdellovibrionaceae bacterium
TATATTCATCAGGGATAGCTGGTGTTGTCAGAGAATTTTTGAATAAAGATAATGAAACGGAAAATAACAGATTTGTGTCAAAAGAGATATTGAAACATGTTGGGGTAATTAATTCATATGGAATGAAGATTAATTAAGTGCTTTTAGTAAGTTTTCTTTAGCTTTTTTTAACCACTGATTCTTAGGATGTATTTTTAGAGATAAATTATAAATTTTTTTAGCTTCTTTATATAAGCCCTGTTGCTCAAGTCTCTTGCCTTTTGCAAAGGTGTTAAAAACCGGTATTAAGTCAGCAGAATTGTTTTCCCTTAGCATATCTTCAAGATAAATTTTTTCTATTAATTCGATCGAAATTGCACCTTCTGGGAATTGTTTGTTTATCATTTTGTCCTCTCTTTAGAAAAAGAGATGGGGATGCTTAGAAAGAATGTCAAGTTGGGTAGCTAAAAAACAGCTGGCTAAAAAAGACGTCTGGATTTTTCTTTCAGACAAATCGTATGCGATGTCGAGCATCCTATTTGACGGGACCCCCAAAGTTCCGAACAAAGATTTGGTCGGGGTGAGAGGATTCGAACCTCCGACTTCTTGCTCCCAAAGCAAGCGCTCTAAACCAGGCTGAGCTACACCCCGAAAAGTTAGCGTCCTATAGCAAGGTTTAAAAAAAATAGCAACCCTATCCTTTAGATAAGGGGGATAAATTTTGTAGCAGGGTAACAAGCTGTTTTAACGCCTTGCCTCGATGGCTGATTAGGTTTTTTTCATCAAGATCAATTTCTGCCATAGTCTTGTTTTTTTCAGAAATCCAAAATATAGGATCATATCCAAATCCATTGTTTCCGCGAGGAGAGGTGATTATCGACCCTTGGCATTGCCCCTCTAATATCCATTCCTGTTGGTCTGGCGCCATTAAAATCATGACACACACAAAACGCGCTTGGCGTTGGTCAAGAGGAATGGACTGGATTTCAGACAGGAGCTTTTTGTTATTTTTCTGGTCAGAGCTGTTTTCCCCTGCATATCGCGCAGATTGTACACCGGGTTCTCCATGCAATGCTTTAACCTCCAAACCGCTGTCATCAGCTAAGACCCATTCATGTGTGATTTGAGAGATGGCGTGTGCTTTCTTTCCGGCATTTTCTACAAATGTGTCTCCATCTTCTACAATGGCTGGAATTTCTGGATAGTCATGTAAAGAGAGAATCGTAATGCCAAGAGGCTCCAATTGTTGCTTAATCTCCTTTAATTTGCCCTGATTTTTTGTTGCAATAATGAGTTTCATTGTATTAGTAGTTCATGACACTCGAAGCTGAGGGTTGTCATCCTGCACTTTCGACCAGAGGCTGATCCGTCCTTTGGCGGAGATGCTGGATCCAGAAAAAACTAGATTCCAGATCAAGTCTGGAATGACACCCTATTCTTGAACCCGCAATTTAATATGTCATGAACTATTAGAGACATTAAAAGTTTTGATTTGTTTTTTCTTCAGTGTGTCATAAATAAATTTTGGATATTTTGCAATCTATGAAATCATATTTAGAGATCGTTAAAACTATTTTAGACAAAGGGGCTCCGAAGCCGGATCGGACCGGTACCGGCACTTTGGCTATTACAGGAGCTATGTTTGAGCATGATATGAACGATGGTTTCCCTTTAGTTACTACCAAGTCGGTGCCGTTTCGGTTGGTGGCATCTGAGCTGGAGTTTTTTATCAAGGGAATCACTGATAAAAAATGGTTGCAGGAGCGGGATAATCATATTTGGGATGAGTGGTGTACGCCCATGAAGATTAAGTATGCGCATGATGAACATACCAAACAGATGATGTTTAAAGAACGTGATCTCGGACCATTGTATGGATGGCAGTGGCGTCATTTTGGTGCTAGATATGATCATCATGAAACTGATTATATAGGGAAGGGTGTGGATCAGTTGCAACGTTTAATTCATGATATCAAGACTAACCCAAATAGCCGGCAAATGCTGGTTTTAGCATGGAATCCATGTGATGTGGATAAAGTTGTTCCGCCATTTTGTCATTATGGTTTTCAAATAACTGTTTTGGATGGAAAACTTAATCTTTTATGGAATCAGCGTTCCACAGATGTTGCATTGGGTTTGCCTTTTAATATTGCCAGCTATGCATTGCTTTTGCATCTCCTGGCAAAGGAGACTGAATATGCGGAAGGGAGGTTGGTTGGATTTTTAGCAGATGTGCATATTTATTTGAATCATGTAGATGGTTTGAAAGAACAGCTAACACGCACTCCTTATGCATTGCCCAAGTTGGAGACGCCAAAATTCCAATCAATTTTAGATTGGCAATATACAGACTCCAAGGTGATTGAATATAAACATCATCCGCGAATTTCATTTGAGGTGGCTGTATGAAACCGGAAATCATTATTATTGCAGCAGTTGCCAAAAATAATATGATTGGTAACAAAGGCAAAATTTCATGGTATATCAAAGAAGATTTTCAACACTTTAAGAAAAAAACCTTGGGCTATCCCTGCATCATGGGAGATGTTACCTATGAGAGCCTGCCGATCAAACCATTGCCGGGTCGCGAGAATATTGTGCTGACGTTTCAAAATGATTATCATCCAGAGGGCGCAACGATATTTTCTTCGTTTGAGACAGCTTTGAAACATTGTCAAAATCATCAAAAGGTTTTTGTCATTGGTGGAGCAAGCATCTATAAACAAGCCTTCCAATTTGCTGACACATTAGAGATTACGCGTATCCATCGCGATTTTGAAGGGGATACAACTTTTCCAGAGATAAAGGATAGTGAGTGGGAGTTGGTGGCGCAAAAAGATCATGTTCATGAACAATATGGCCCATATTCTTTTTTAACCTATCATCGCTGTTTTTAAAAATCTGTGATCCATGACACTTATATAACTGGTTGTTAAGGAAGCCTTGCTTTTGTTTATAAATTATCTAACTTTCTTATTCAGATGCACAAACATAAAAAGAAACATCCATTCTGGAGAGGTGCTATTTTGCCGCGCTTGGCTTTGATGGTAGCGCCTTTTCCCAAAAATACCTTTTGCTCCATTGATGTCACATCTAAATGTAATTTGAGATGCACCCACTGTTATTTTTATTCATATGATCAGGAAAATAAAAAGGAACTAACTGATGAAGAATGGTTGGCTCATATAGAAACAATGCAAAAGGGGAGAAAACCATTTTATAGTTGTACGTGGGTAGGGGGCGAGCCCTTGTTGCGTGCAAAACTAATTGATAAGGGGCGAAGGTATTTTAAAAGCAATCGAGTTGTGACCAATGGTACAATACCTTTACCGAGCTGGCCAGATGTTGAATTTCATGTCTCAGTTGATGGCACTGAAGCATTGCATGATGAAGTTAGAGGCAAAGGCACATATGCCAAGATTAAAAAGAATATCTTAAATCAAGATCAGAAAGTAATTTTAGCCTGTTGTTTGCATCAGGATAATCTGAATTGTATTAATGATTTGCTGGAAGAATGGAAAAAGGTTGCGAACATCCGTTTTATCCTTTTTGATTTTTTTACACCTATTCAAGAAGTGAAGGAAGAGATGTGGTTGAATTTTCAAGAGCGGGATTTGGTTTTAAATAAATTAATAAAGTTGAAAAAAGAGAAATATGGCGATTTTATTGGTGGTCCTCCTTCGACTTTTAAACGTATGATGCATCAAAATAAACATAAGTCAGTTGGTAAAAATTGCGTCTTTGTGAAATACGGCACTGCATTTGATTCTTGTGGTAATATCAAAAAGCCATGCGTGATTGGTGAAAAAGCAGATTGCTCCCGTTGCGGTTGTATTGTTCCGTTTTCTATTCGAGCATGGAAAGAACCATCCAATTTGATGCGGGAAATGTGGGAGGCAATAGCTTCTCATACAAAATAAGGGATCAACATGATTATTGATCCCTTATATCTTGTGAAATAATTCTAATAAATATACGCAGCGCCGACATCGCTGGCTCGATCTACTCCAATGATCATATAACCATTGTCTCCAATATTCACACTATAACCAAAATGACCATCTACAACAGGGACAGGTTCGACTAATAAGGTATAAACCTGCCATGGGTTATCTACTGGACCACTGCGCCTATAAAGCATTACGCTTCCTTGTTGATCAAGGTACCCTGAATGGTAGTCTGGTACACCAACGATTATAAAGTTGTCATGAATTCCGATTGATGTCACAAAGCCATTAAATAGTGATAGAGTCATGTGTTCAGAATCTTCTTGTGTAAAATGATCAGATGCATCTCTTGTCATCATGTATATTGTTTGATTACATGGAGAGCCTATTACCAGTCTGTCATTATACATATCTAATGCATAGCCAAATTCAGCGCTGGCTGCAGATCCGTGCATGCGTTCATCACCCAATTCTGTCCAAGTTTCACGACTAGTTCGTTTAAATATCACAACTTGTCCAACACGATCCTCACGTGTGCCATCAGCATTTAAATCAATGTCATCATTGGGAATGCCGATCGCGGCATATTGACCAGAGATTGTTACACTGGATCCAAATCTATCGCCATCAGCAAGTCCTAAAATAGATAATCGTGTAGGATTTCCCCATGAATAACTTCCGATTATTGGTTGTCCCTCAATTACATATGCCTCTCCTCGACCATCGTTAAAACCCGGGCAACCAATTATAATAAAATAATAATTATTAGCGCCTGAAGCATAATTGCTAATCGAAACAGATTTTCCACATTCGCTGTTAGCTGTTGTGTCAGGTTGAATGCGTCGAATCATCGTAGGTGTTGCAGTATCAATCTGATAGAGATACACAGCGCCGCTGTTATTTTGAGTTTCGCTATTATTTCCATCATCATACGGAGCGCCAATCACCATAAAATTTTGATCTATTGCAACTGCATATCCAAAAAGATCGTTGTTCTTTGGTGCAGGTCCTGGATTATCTATTTGAGTAGCAATCCATTCTCCTACATCATTTTGTGTATAAAATGTAGCACGACCGGAATCTGTAAAAAAATGATGATAGGGTATACCCACAACAGCATGTTTTCCATCAATAGCTACTGCTTGACCAAAACGATCTCCCGCAAGTGCCCCAATAGTTGGTGGTAATGATGTAACATCGCTGGTATAAAAAGGTGCAGTGGCTTGAGCAAACGATGTTGGACCTATATCAGTCTGGCGCGCATCAGCTTCTTCACCATTGGCAGCGCGTACAACATACCGATAGGTGGTGCCAAGGGATAATCCATGATCAATGTATTTAGGATCAGGAGCTCTGCTGATGCATTCTGCCCCTATCACCTTTGGGACAAAGGTTACTTGATTGGCTGGTATGGCTATCTGTTCAGGCGTCAGTGTTAAATTAGATGATCGATATATCTTAAAACCAGCCAACTCAGGATGACAAGACTTTCTCCACCTAATAATCAATGCTCTGGATTCATCAGGCAAAGGAGTAACAGCAACATCTGCGATGGAAAAACCTGTTCCAAACTGTGGTGTTAATGGAGGTAAAAGTGTTGATATGCTTAAACCAGCATCATTTTGTGCTGCAATAGAATAATAATAAGTAGTGGCATTTGTAACTAACACATCAGTATATGCATATTCTGCTCTG
>CAZLRI010000135.1:5721-6793 GCA_964561745.1 uncultured Pseudobdellovibrionaceae bacterium
AGGGCGGAATGTAAACTCAATGCCACTGTCTCTTGCTGTTGATCTCAACACAACCGGTGCTAATGGAGGACAATCTCCGGGGCAGATCGCAGCAGTCTCTGTTCCTTCGGTGCAAATGTGATCACCGCATGAAGCAGGACAATCTTCAGCACATAAGGCTGCGTCTTCTCCGCGAGTACAGATCCCATCACCACATACAGCAGGGCATTCATCCGGACAAGCAAGCGGTGTCTCTCCGCGTGTGCAACTTCTATCACCACATATTGGGTCGCAATCAGCTTCGCATGTTAGGGCTGTTTCATCATGAGTACAAAGTGCATCACCACAAACTGCAGAACAATCTGCTGGACATAACACCGGAGTTTCACCTGCTTCACATCTGGTATTGCCACATGAGGGTTCTACGACATCATCTCCATCAACTACACCATCTCTGGAATCTGATATTAGAGGACAATCAGCAGGACAATCTATTTCTCCTTCTGAGCAAACTCCATCACCGCAGATTATTTCAGTGCTAACACCTTCACTTGGAGATGAACCTTCTTCTCCGCCTCCACTACAACCGCCAATGCCGCCACTGAACGCGATGAAACTCAAAAAACAACACGCAATAATTATGAACGCCCTGATAAAAATTTTGTTTTTCATATTCGCCTCTTTTCTTAAAAAAATTTGCATAATTTATGCTATGTAAAACAAATGTCAAGATCCAATAAATTAATTTTCAGAACAGAAAGACCGTATGCATTTTGAATACAACACTTGCTACAATAGGTTTAACAGCAATTTATATACCAAATAAATTGCACCAAAACATGTTAATTTATATATAGATAGAAATTGCTATTTATCAAAAAGATAGGAAAAGGTCTTGTATAGTCACTATTTTGACAATTTCCAAGACCTATTAACAAAATTAGGGGATTGCCGATAAGAAAATGGGCAAGGGTGAAAGGCAAAAGGTTGTCATCATTGGATTTGATCCGGGGATCCAGAAAAAACTAGATTACCCGATCAAGAGACTGTGTCGTAATACCTTTTTGTTGTCATCCTCGCCCCCGACAAAAAC
>CAZLRI010000136.1:0-6790 GCA_964561745.1 uncultured Pseudobdellovibrionaceae bacterium
CCACCTTGCACTCCCAGCCGCACAGGTCGCAGCTCGAGAGATGGGCGGAGGCTTCGTCCACGCGGCGTTGAAGCTCTCCGCTGTGCAGCAATTTCAGGTAGGCAGGTTCGAAGTTGATCATTCCCCAGCGTAAATGAAAATGGGCGTCGGGATTAGAGTCAGTGAGGCGACCCCTCCCTGGGTGGTCAAAATAGCCTGGATAGGGAGGGTTTGGCTCAGCGGCAGCGGCGGGACTCCTTCTTGATTATCGCGCCACTTCTTGCCAGGTGCATACCCTCAGCGGTACAACCGCTAACCGCTGGAGGCGTTTTTAGGCCGCCTCTCCTGCTTATGAGAGTAACCTTTTCTTTGCAGACTCAAATTCTTCATCTGAAAGTGCACCATCTTTGTGAAGCTCGGCCAACCGTGTGAGTTGACTTGTCATATCAAGGGGGCGCTCTAATAATGAGCTTGATTTTGGTTTCCAACTGCTATCAGCTATACTGAGTAAACCGCCAATTACTATCCCTGCAAAACCAACAATTGTGATCCAGAACCCGTACTGATAGTCAACGCCCATAGGTATCATACCTTGACTATATTCGCTTTTCATTTGGGCAATCGTTAGGAAAATTGGGACAACACCCATTATTCCAACAAGAATTTGCGCACTGCTCAATATCAGACTTATCTTGTTGATGAAGTACGATACCAAGAAAATCAGAAAGGCGATAACCGCCGCACCCAAAGTGATATACAGCAATGGCCTGCCTGGGATAGGGTTCGACGGCCCATAAACAGTCGAGACATTGCCGCTCGCCATTTCATATCCACTCATGGGCATTACTGGTTCGCCCACACATGATACTAGAACCCACGGTAAAAAGAAACCTAGAATCGCCAATGCTGCTGCTGAACCGGAAATTCCTTTACCTGATGTCATTTTATTCATGGCTGTCTCCTCATGATGAAAAAGCAGACTCGGCATTTTTTAGATTTAAGTAAAGCAACCCATCAGTAATCAACCAACCCCCGAAAATAAAAGCGGCAATACAATCAATTCCACCTGATGTATTTACATACAGAGCAAACATTCCCAATACCCATAGAAGACCCCACTTTGCCGCAGATAATCCCGCTTTATATGCCAAAGGATCGCGCTTTCGAATGCTAGAGGATATGATAAAGTAGTAAATTGCTGTTCCAGCATTGATAACCCCAGCAATAATCGCTTCTCCCCCTGCGATGAACTGAAATATTGCTACCGCAAGAGTAATTACAGCATTGAGTATAGCAAGGTTGGCGGCGGCATTTACTTCGCTAATCTGAGGTAAAGACTTTGATCCAAATGATTCTTCTATTTCAGCTAGCTTAGCTTCTTCTTGTAATCTATTTTGTAATAGAGCGCTGGCCTCGTCTCTATCTATAATTGTGTTTAGGGATAAAGTCTCCCCGCAAGAGGTGCAGTTCCATGAATTTTCCGGATTGAAACTTCCGCATTTGGAGCATACTCTTACCTTGGGTGGATATGCGGAGGGTGTATGTGGAATTTCGACGGTAGGCTTAGATGCAAGGAATATATCAACGGGGCTGGTACTGATTTCTGTTGATGTGTGAATAGGTGTCAAACGGTCTCCAATAGGTCTTCTTCTAGATTGTAGAGAAGCATATTCTTTGGGACTAAAAAATACAGTTGCACCAGTGTTCTTCTTAAGTTTATTTACCTTTGCTGCAAGAGCTATAGCCATTGTCTCTTGCTTTTCTGGTTTTATGAATCGAGTTAGCCCAACAATAAAGCCAAAGAAGCCTAACATCCCAAGTGCTATTCGTACGCAATTAATGCTATCTTCTAAGCTATAGTCGATTTCAGTGATTAAATATCCAAATATCCCAAACAGCAACATCGGGATCGTGATCAACAACGTACGAATTCCAATTGATTTAGAATGTTTTCCCACACATTTATTGCAAAGGAATGCTTCAGACTTGCCTAGAATTTTGAAGGCAGTTTCCTTATTTTGCGGTAAATAAACTGCCTCTTTGTCTTCTGAGGTTGTCGCACGACCATAATAGAACTGATACAATCTCCCCTCATTTTGTTGGAGACAGCTTTGGCATATTCCGTCCATGTTTACCTCCTAAAAACGTGCGAACACCGAACCTCTTTAGTGATATTGAAAATATGACTGAATCGAAATTAAGATGTTTTCCAGGATTGTTGTTTTCCATCCACATCTGTCAATATCTCGGCAATATACCATTTATCGTCTCGTAGTTTTCTCACCGAGTAAGTTTGAGTAAACGATTTCTCTTCTGGCTCGCTCAGGTATTTTCCCCATTTTTCAAATACTTTCGAGTGAATTTTCGCTTCCACCCGGACTTCAGTCTTAATTTCGGTTTCTATTTTCTCCAGTATCTTTAATTCAAATTGATACTCGCTTTTGCCTGCTAGTTTTGCTTTCTGTGGAACAACAAAGCATTCGTTAAAGGCGATTTCGTCTTGTCGTTCAATCGCGTGAATGCACTTGCGAACAGTATCTTCGGCGCTCTCTTGGGTGTCATCATTGATTTTGGTCGGTTGTATTGAAACAACATGAGAGCCTCCTGGATTAAGCGAGGTATTGTATGAATCCTTTGATAACTTTCCGGCACGAAAGGCTTCTACTGTTCTTTTTATATCTTGATATTGCCTTTGGCCTCTATGTAATCCGATTGGGCGCGCTACCTGTGCCCCTAGCCAGTTGAAAGCTAACACTGCTGCCATAACTGCCATACCTTTGGCGAAGCCTATAAGCACAATATTATTGACGTTACCGCTGGCTAAATCAGCTAGTGTTTCTTCCAAATTCTGACCTGTAGACAGAATGCCTATTATCGCTAATGCACCAAATCCACCACAGCCCATACTCTTGGTTGCCATGAAAATTGTTATTAGAACTGTGATTGCAATACCAGCAAAGATTGCCCATCCGACTGACATACTGCCTATTTTTATAAAGTAGATTGGAAGCGCGATAAGCCCGAAAACGACAACGCCGATGAGTGAACCTATACCCGATGCGTCATCGGCTCTTATAGTTGTTACGACGTTTCTTACGTCCACCCACTCGGATGTTCCTGACTTTTTCAGCCTTCCTTGCTCTAAGAAATCAGGCTCAGAAGTTAACAGTTGTTTTATTCGGTCAATCAATTTCCAAGCTTCAACACGTTCCTGTGTCCTCGTAGTTTGGATTTCCCAAAACCCTGTTTGCGGCTTTTCGTTTCCTGTTCCCCCCGTTTGTTTGGGAGTAATGCTGTTTGACATAGTAATTCCTCCTTACCTAGCGCGTTTAACGGTTTTGCTCACCTGCTGCCGATTCTGGCAAAGCAACAAACCCTAATAACTTCTTTGCAGGCAAAGTACCGCAGCATACCCACGCCGAAGGCTGCCAGAGTGGGGGACGTTAGACCGCAAATGCCTTTAATTGTAATCTTGCTTCGCAATGGTATTTTCTGGAGTTATTCGCAAATATCAAAACAGGTTTGGCAGTATCCAGAGGTTACAAGCCATTACTGCAATGAAAACAATCGCTGCTATCCACTTGTTTTGTGTGCTTATACTCGAGTCCGTTAGAACGAGAATCAACCAGACGGGTGTAAGGAATAGAAATGTTAGAACTAGCACCCATGTTGAACGATACCAAGGTTTGGCTGGTTCAGATGGTTCTATCATCCGCACAGCGGGCAGTCTATTGTCGTTATTGGTAAGTTTCCTTTTAGGACCTTCCAATAACCACATACATTTTTGACAAACTCTCGCCGATTCTGGGTTTTTAAAACCACATCTAGGGCAGACAATAGTAAACTCGGTTTCTTGTGTGGGCATTTTATTCCTCCTCGGGGATAAAAAATGTTTGTTCTTTAATAGTTGGTTTTAACCAATCAATATCATTAATTCCTGTCGCTTCGACACGAATGGCGTATTTCCCTGGAGTCAATCGAGCAGTATCTATTTCGAAAGCGCAATTGCTTTTCTGCGTTTCTTGTAACAACTGGTTATTTATGAAAAGACGAATACCTTTCGCTTTGGAAAAATCCCCTACTTTTACTTGAACAACCACCTTATCCCCTCGAGTTATTTTGTCATCCTCAAAAACGGTTCTTCCTTTACTCAAAATGCTTATTTCAAGCACTGGTGGTTCATTGCTTTTTTTTCTGCGACTTATTTCTAGCCCTATCCATCCGCCAACTGTTCCAAGAAAAGCACCAAAGGCAACTGACATAGTAAGGCTTAATGGGAGCGATATGCAACTGAGGGGAAATGCACTAGACCCCATGTCAATTAGGCTTGCTGTTGCCTCGGCCAGACTTGGGATAAATATAGCCAAAGCACCAGCCTTTGCGCCGCTTTTCAGGGATTTGCCCGCAAAAGTACCCATGAAACCAGCAAACCCCGTTGCACAAAATTCTAGCCCCAAATAAAAAACAAAGATGGTGGTATCAGTTGAACTTGAACATCCCAAGAATTGCATACCGCCGAAAGTAGAAATTAACCATGTACATTGAGTGTACACACTTTGAACAATCGCTACTATTGCTACTGCTCCGCCTGCAATCCATGACCATGTGAAAATGCCGATCAGGGCTGGATTGAGTAGATTGCGAATTTTCACAGAATGTAACGAAGTATAAAATTTTGCAAATAGGGTTTTGATATGTGAAGGCGGTTTGGGTTGTGTTCCATCAAGGATACTTTCATGAGATTGAACCCGTCCTCGCTTTCGGATGATTAAGAAAATCCCAATACCTACTCCAATCAATACAATTGTAATTACTCCACCAAGAATCCAGTAACGATAAGGTTCCCAGCACCAACCCTCGGTGAGTTTGATATCAATCTGCTCATAAGAATCTAAATCCCAATGTGCTGTATTTCCCTCAATATAATCTGCGTTTGATGAAATGATTTGTCCGCTCGAAATACTAAAGTTGTAATGGTCAATCTGAAAACCTGTATATGGAGTACCCACAATATGTAAAATTCTTTCCCCGTCTTGGAATTCATAATTGATTTGAGCATCTTCACCGAGTATGGAAATCATTTCATAAACCGTTTTACCTTCCCCAGAAATATTCCAAATGTAGCTGCCTTCTCTCGATGTTCGCCGCCAAGACCATGTTCCACCCTTTTCGACAAAAGTATTTACAAGTTCATCAATTTCATTGTCCGTTTTATATGCACCTCCGCTACGATTAATATCGTAAGATGATGCTATGACTTCCATATCGGCATACCAATCTCCACTACGGCAAAATTTTAGATTAGAGTTCACATCCACGCTTATACAGCCTGTAATTAGAAGAATAGACACAAGCATTGTTAAAACCAGTAAAAGTGATTTATGGATTTTATTGGTGTGCATGTTCATGCTTCCCATCCTTTCCAAAAACAGTAATGCCCACTGCTTTCGTTTCTGTTTGAAAACCAGCCTGATAGTAACCTCTCTAATTATCTTCCCCACTGGTAGTTTGTTTCTTCTTTCTCTCTTTGATCTCTGCTTCTATGAATCCAAATGGTATCCACGTGATAGTTAAACCAACAAAGAAAAGCGCAACTCCAATAATAAGCCCTCCCAATATACTTAAAATTATTCCAATGGGTTGGGCTACATCGTGCATACCGTTAGTTATTTCGTACATTACGCCAGGTTGCAATATTGGAGATAACACCTCCCTGAATAACTCTCCTAGTGTTTCCAAGTCTGGCCCCCAGTCTTTTTGAACACCTTTTACAATAATGAATATGCACATCCCAATACTGGCAATGAGCCAGAATATCATCAAACCCATTGATAAGCCATCTGATAGTTCAATGACTTGCTTACCGTTTTTGCTAAAACCTTGACTCTTTCGGTTCATGACAACCTCCTTATATTTACTGACTGAACCATACGTAGCGGCCTAACGGTCGGTGTTAGCGGCAAAAGCGGGATTTGGCGGGAAGTACCAAAAAGGCGAAAAAACCGCTTGGTGTTGACTCCCGAAAGCGAGGAGAATCCCCGCTTTTGTCCGCTGCACACGATGTTGGGCAGGTTTCGCAAGACGGTTTTGAACTTTGAACTTGGTACTGTATTAATCGGTACTGATATTAATCGGTGGGCAGCAGTAATGGCAGGACAATTTGGATTCATGGGGAATCAAGTTCTTGAAATATTGGTAGCTCTATTATTTTCTCTGCAATTATTGGAATTTCAGTGTTACTTATAAAATCTCTTTCTTGGATGCGTAATCGGAACATCTGCCCGCTTGCTAGTTGAGTGTTGTTTGATAGTTGAAAATAGAATACAATATTTTTTTCTTCGCCGGGTAGAAAGATGTTTTGAAAATTTGAGGGATCATAATCAACACTAAGACGAGATTTAAAATCTTCTGTATAGCATGAACTGTTAATAAAATGTGAATAGCCATCAGTGAAGCTACCGTCGGGGCTAATTAGAGTTGGCATTATCAACCAAGAATCACGAGAAAAATCATCTATATTTTTAGCCGAAAATACAACAAAGACTTCGTAAATCCCGGTCCGTTGGCAATAACCATAACCGGCTTTGAGAATCACCATTTTCCAGTTTTTGAGCCTAATATTCGATTTGCAGCCTGTGAGTAACAACAAGAACAGCATAAGTAACAATGGAATGGAACGTTTTATTGTCATTTAGTTTACCTCCTGATTCAAAATTATAGATGCTGCCCAACATGGGATATGCGGACGGTATAAGTCCTTATGGACAGGCCGCCTAACCTCCTAAACCGTTTCGGACATTAGACGGCTGTA
>CAZLRI010000137.1:0-6738 GCA_964561745.1 uncultured Pseudobdellovibrionaceae bacterium
AAATTTTATCGCTCATCAAAATTAAAGTCTTTCAGCAACCTTGTTAATAAACCCTTCTGTTGTTTCGTACTTTTCTATATTGGGTGTTACCAGATGAGTCAGGTCTTTTGTCATGATTCCACTTTCAATACACCCGATAACTGCTTTTTCAAGCTTTGTTGCAAACTCAACAACATCATTGGTTTTATCCAGCTCACCACGTTTTTGAAGTGCACCGGTCCAAGCAAATATAGAAGCTACAGAATTAGTGCTCGTAGGATTGCCCTTTTTATGTTCGTAAAAATGTCTTTTTACTGTTCCGTGGGCTGCTTCATATTCATATTTTCCATCAGGCGAAACCAGAACAGATGTCATCATACCTAAGCTACCAAAACCAGCTGCAACCATATCTGAGAACACATCTCCGTCATAGTTCTTACATGCCCATAAAATACCGCCCTCATGTTTCATAATCTGAGCAACTGCATCATCAATCAAAAGATATCTGTAAGATATGCCGGCTTTTTCAAGCCTGTCTTTGTTATTTTGGATCTCATTATTAAACACATCCTTAAAATGTGCGTGATATGTTTTGCTGATAGTATCTTTTGCGCCAAACCACAGGTTAACCTTTTCTGACACTGCATAGTTCACACAAGCTTTTGCAAAAGATCTGATTGATTTATCAGTATTATGGATTCCCATAATAATACCTGCGCCTTCAAAATCATTTATAGTAAGTCTAACTGAATCAGTTGATCCTTTTGGCGTAAACGTAAGCTCTGCTTTGCCAGGACCTGGCACAAGATACTCCTGACTTTTATAAAGATCTCCATAAGCATGACGACCTATTATAATCGGCTTTTTCCATGAACGAACAGCAGGTAGGATATTTTTTGTTGTAATTGGTTTTCTAAAAACCGTTCCATCCAGAATTCCACGAATAGTTCCGTTCGGCGACTTCCACGCTTTTTTCAAACTATATTCCTTAACTCTGTCCGCATCAGGAGTAATTGTAGCGCACTTTACTCCAACACCATATTCCTTAATAGCCTCTGCTGCTTCTATCGTAATCTTATCATCTGTTTCATCTCTCTTTGTTACGCCCAAATCAAAATATTTAAGATCAACATCAAGATACGGAAGTATCAAGCGTTCCTTAATCATCGTCCAGATAATACGCGTCATCTCATCGCCATCCATCTCAACTATCGGGTGCTTTACTTTTATTTTAGACATATTCTCCTCCTTTTTAAAAAGTTTTTAGTTAAAAAAAACCGAGGCTGTTGTTTTAACTAACAACCTCGGAATTAAAATATAAAAAATAATAAATAAATAGTGCGTCCATACCACATGTAAAAATTTTAAGAATCAATATTCTATCAGCTCCTGCTTGACTACTTGTTATCCCGTGCCTGAAAGCTGTCATCCCCGACTTGATCGGGGATCCAGAGATCCCGTGGTCAAGCCACGGAATGACATACAAGACTGGATTCTGGACCCGCCCGCAACGCCTGAACAAGTCATTGGACTTGCGATGGCGGGCAGGTCAAGTCCAGAATGACAAAGACATCAATCCTTACTTGATTCATTAGTATAATTCAAAAGACCGCCTGCCAAAATTATCTTTCTTTGTCTATCTGAAAGCATTGCACTGCACTCAACAATCTTTCCACTTGTCTTGTCAACTATTTTCACCTTATCTGAACTTTCAATAGCCTTTGTTATATCTTTAACCTCTAATTCATCTCCGCTATTTATAGAATCATAATCAGCTAGGTTAACAAAAACCAATGGAATAATCCCAAAATTCACAAGGTTAGCTGCATGAATCCTTTCAAAAGATTTTGCCAAAACAATCTTCACCCCCAGATACATTGGGCATAAAGCAGCATGTTCACGACTTGAACCCTGACCATAAGACTCGCCTGCTACAATGAAATTATGTTTTCCTGCTTCCCTGTTCTTTAAACATCTTTCAGAAAATGTTGCATCCACATGTTCAAATACAAATGTTGAATATTTTGGAACATTAGAGCGATATTTCAGTCTTGGACCAGCCGGCATAATATGATCGGTTGTTATCTTATCTCCAACCTTAATCATAACATTGCCAGATAAATTTTCAGGTAATTTACTGTTAACCGGAGGATCACCGATATTCGGTCCTCTCATTATCTTTGCATCTGTCATTTCTGATTTTGGAAAGATAAACATAGAGTCATCTACTTTATATTCAGCAGGTAGTTTTACAGATGGATATTCCCCTAATTTTCTTGGATCTGTAAATTCACCTTTAAGAGCTGCTGCAGCTGCCACTTCGCAACTTGTCAGATAAACATTAGCATCCTTTGTGCCACTTCTTCCTTCAAAGTTTCTGTTAATGGTCCGGATGGATACTGACTTTGTTTTTGGAGAGATCGAATTGCCAATGCAAAAACCGCATGTACTCTCTAAAATTCTAGCTCCTGCATTTATCAGGTCAGCAAGATAGCCTTCTTCTGCAAGCATAGATAATACCTGACGCGAGCCCGGGGCTATAACCAAGCTCACACCTTCTTTAACTGTTTTACCTTTAAGAATCTTTGCCACAATAACCAAATCTTTATATGAAGAGTTTGTGCATGAACCAATACAAACCTGATCTACTTTCATGCCTTTGAGCTCTGTGATCTTTTTAATATTACCCGGACTATGCGGCGTTGCAGCCATCGGCTCTATTGCAGAAAGGTCAAGGTCAATCACCTGATCATAAGAGGCATCTGCATCTGCTTTAAGCTCAATCCAGTCTTTTTCCCGTGACTGGGCTTTTAAAAACTTTTTAGTTTCTTCATCTGACGGGAATACAGATGCGGTAACTCCCATCTCAGCTCCCATGTTTGTTATTGTAGCACGTTCAGGAACAGTTAAGGTGGCAACCCCGGGTCCTGCATATTCAAGCATCACACCAACATTTCCTTTTGTGGAAAGGATCTCCAGCATTTTTAGAATTACATCTTTGGCTGTAACCCATGGTTTTAATTCTCCTGTAAGATTTACTTTATAGATCTTTGGTGCAGGAAGATAAAAATTTCCACCACCCATTGCAACAGCAACATCAAGCCCTCCTGCGCCAATTGCTATCTGACCTATTCCACCACCAGTCGGAGTATGCGAATCGCTGCCTAGCAGCGTAGTTCCGGGCTTGCCAAATCTCTCCAAATGAACCTGATGGCAAATACCATTACCCGGTCTTGAAAAAACAATTCCGTATTTTGAAGCTACACTCTGCAAATATGCATGATCATCTGCATTCTCAAAACCAATCTGAACAGTATTATGATCAACATAAGAAACCGACAGATCAGCTTTAACTCTATCCATGCCCATAGCCTCAAACTGAAGATATGCCATAGTGCCAGTTGCATCCTGAGTTAATGTCTGGTCTATTTTTATTCCAATCTCATTGCCAGCTTCTAATTTTCCTTCATTTAAATGTTTTTCTAAGATCTTCTGTACAATATTTTTGCCCATAAATGCCTCCGTTTTTTAATTAAAAATATTGGAATGTTTTATACCTAAAAAGAATTTTTTGTACATATTTTTCAGATTAACAAATTTTACTCAATTAACCCCATTGACATTAACATCGATGCTGATACAGAACCCCCATGCAACAAGCTTATTTTTCAAGGGAATACCTGTTTTTTGATACTATTGACTCAACCCATGCTTATGCAGTTGAAAACTCAAACAAATTAAAGAACGGTACTATTATATCAGCTAATTTTCAGAACAAAGGGCGGGGAAGGCTGCAAAGAAGCTGGATATCAGACAAAGGAGATTCTTTATTAATATCAATATTATTAAAACCAAAGATATCTCCTGACAAAGCCTCCCTTATCACACCTGTACTATCAATAGCAGTATCACGCCTTTTAGATCAGATGAATATCAAATCAGAGATAGTTTGGCCCAATGATATTATGGTAAAAGGTAAAAAAATAGGCGGAATACTGGCAGATACATCTATAGAAAACAGCACCGCATATCCATCATATATTGTTGCAAGCCTTGGGCTTAATGTTAATCAGGATAAAGACAAAATTGACAAGATCAATGCTGCTCGCCCTGCAACATCTATTTACCTTGAAACATCAAAAAAACATGATCCAACAACACTTATTAATCCGCTTATAGATATATTTGAACCTCTATATACAACATTTCTTACCAATGGTTTTGCTGCATTAATAGATGAGTGGAGAGATAAAATGTCATTATTTGGAGAAGATGTCTTGATTGATCTTGGGAAAAAAGTTATTGGGGGAACCATTACAAAATTTGGTGATGACGGGTCTATTGAAATCACAGAGAGCAATGGACAAAATCACTTTTTTCATTCAGGCGAAATAATACGAATACGCCAAAACAAAAAGGATCAAAATGTTATATGATGGACTTGAAATAGCTATTGTAGGTATGGGGGTTGTGTTTTTAATTTTATCGCTCCTTGTTCTTTCCATAAAATTATCAGCGATAATTATTCAAAAATTAGGAATCAATGACAAAAAAGAACCAACTACAGATCTAAACAGCTCTGTTGGTAAAAAAACTCAGGGTGGATTAATAGCAGTTATAAGCGCAGCTATCTCAATGCACAGGAAAAACAAAGGACATGAAAAGTAAGGAGTAAGAATGGCAACAAAAAAGAAGATTGGAATAACTGAAGTTGTATTAAGAGATGCACACCAATCACTTCTGGCAACCAGAATGCGCACAGAGGATATGCTGTCTATTGCTTCAAAGCTGGATAAGGTTGGCTACTGGTCGGTTGAGTGTTGGGGTGGCGCAACATTTGATTCATGCATACGCTTTCTAAAAGAAGATCCATGGGACAGAATTCGCCGGTTAAAAGAAGCAATGCCAAACACACAGCTTCAAATGCTCTTACGTGGTCAGAACCTGCTTGGATATCGACATTACGCTGATGATGTTGTTGATAAATTTATTGAAAGAGCAGCTTTTAATGGCGTTGATGTTTTTAGAATATTTGATGCATTAAACGACATTAGAAATCTTTCAAGGTCAATTATAGCTGTAAAACAAGCTAACAAGCACGCGCAAGGAACAATTTCTTATACAACAAGTCCTTTTCATACTATTGAAAAATTTATTGAACTTGGCGCCCAACTCCAAGACATGGGATGTGACTCAATCTGCATCAAGGATATGGCAGGTCTTTTAACACCAACAGCAGCTTGCAATCTTATCAAAGGCTTAAAACAAAAAATCAGCATTCCGATTTCAATGCACAGCCATGCGACAACTGGAATGGCTTCTACAACTCTCTATGTTGGCATTGAAGCTGGTTGCGACCTAATAGACACTGCAATATCGTCATTAGGTCTTGGCACATCTCATCCTCCAACAGAAAGCATGGTGGCAATGCTTTCTGAAACCGATTATGACACTGAAATAAGAATGGATCTTCTCACAGATATTGCAGAACATTTTAAATCTGTACGAAAAAAATATGCTGATTTTGAAAGCTCATTTGCTGCTGCAGATCCAAAAATATTAATCAGCCAAATTCCAGGCGGCATGCTTTCAAACATGGAAAGTCAGCTTAAACAACAAAACGCTTTGGATAAGATTAATGCTGTGATGGAAGAGATACCAAAGGTAAGAAAAGAACTTGGTTATCCTCCTCTGGTAACTCCCACTTCCCAAATTGTAGGAACTCAGGCTGTATTAAATGTTCTACAAGGACAAAGGTATAAAACATTCACCGCTGAAACAAAGGCTCTTTTATCAGGCCATTATGGAATGACTCCTGCTCCGGTAGACAAAACCATCCAGAGAATGGCGCTTGGCGATGAAGAACCAATCACATGCAGACCAGCTGACATCTTAAAGCCTGAGATTGAAAGATTAACACAGGAACTTGGCAAACAAGCCAAGTCAATAGATGATGTTCTCACTTATGCATTGTTCCCAAAAATTGCACTTGGCTTTTTTGAGGCAAGAGAAAAAAAAGAGCTGGAACCAGCGCCAGCATCTATTACAGAAACTAGGGTTGAAGACAAAAAAGAGAATATTCCCATCACAACCATTGGTGGAAAATCTTCATATACCATTACAGTTGATGGAACAAGCTATAGCGTTGTCATAGAAGACACATCAGGCAAAATAGCCTCTCTTGAAAAACGAGATCCTGAAATAGCAAAGACTCATGCTTCAACCGAAGATCTACCTCAAAAAGACAATGTAACTGTTGTTGATGCTCCTTTGGCAGGCAGGGTTATTAGGTTTGTCAAAAAAGTTGGGGACAGAATTAAGGCATCTGAAACAGTATTGATAATAGAAGCCATGAAAATGGAAACTGAGATAAAAGCAGCTTCAGAAGGAATCTTAGAGAGATATTTTGTATCTGAGGGCTCTGAGTTTCCCCATGGGTCACCTCTTTATGCGCTAAAAAAATAATTATAGATATACAACCGGAATGGTCATCCAGCACTTGACCTGCCCGCCATGCGAGCAAAAGTTCTTGAGGCGAGACAGGCGGGAACCGCTCGACAAATCCCCTTGTTATAGCTCCCGCAAAACAAAATGACCGATTGTAGCAATGGGAGGTAGTTTCACACAGAAAGGTTGTCAAGGGGTTCACCCGCTTCGCGGCGACGAAAGTCGCCCTTGACAACCTTTCTGTGTGAAGCAAAATATCCCCTAATGGAGGTGAATGGAGGATTTTGTAATTAACTATGATTTTATTAAAAT
>CAZLRI010000138.1:0-6726 GCA_964561745.1 uncultured Pseudobdellovibrionaceae bacterium
CATGCAGGAATCCAGTAAAATCAACATGTTCTGGATCCCCGCCTTTCCTCCAGAGGCGGATCAGCCTCTGGCTGACGCGGGGATGACAACAAAAAAGCAATTGCGACACAGTCCCCTAAGGGGGCGTTCCTTGAAGCTGAGATTTTATAAAATCCTTCTTGATCGATTATTTTGAATAATTGCACCCTTCTTTGAAGCAATAGACAGTGATTTCACCGGTTTTTTTCATATATTTTTCAGCAAGGATTGGGTATCCGCATTTTGGGCATGGACCGGGTGCAGGTTTATTCCACATAGCAAATGTGCATTTTGGATATTTTGAGCAACCATAAAAAGTTCTGCCTTTTTTTGAACGCCGCGCCAAAACCTCGCCATCTGCGCATTCAGGACATTTAACACCCAAGCCTATTGATTTGGTATTTTTACATTCCGGATATTTTGAACATGCGAGAAACTCTCCAAATCTTCCACTCTTTAACAACATCGGGCTGCCACATTTTTCACATACTTCATTTATCTCTTTTGGTTTAACAATCTCCAACTTGCCTTCAGGAGTTTTTGTAAATTCCTGAGTAAATGTACAATCCGGATATTTCGAGCAGGCAAGAAATTCTCCACGTCTTCCCCATCTGATTACCATCTGACTTTCACATTTTTCGCATTTAAATTCTGTAGCAACATGTTGTTGTTTTACATCCCTCATCTTCTTTGTAGCTACAGCAAGTGATTTTTTAAAAGGACCATAAAAATCTTTTAAAATCTTAACCCACGTATGTTTACCCTCTTCCACCTGATCCAGCTCATTTTCCATTTGCGCGGTAAAACCTACGTCTATAATCCCGGGGAAACTATCAACCAACAAGCCATTAACTAATTTCCCAAGTTCAGTTGGAACAAATCTTTTGCTTTCATCTTTATTAACATAAGTCTTTTCCTGAATAGTTGAAAGAATTGACGCATAGGTTGACGGCCGACCAATACCTTGTTCTTCAAGTTCTTTAACAAGCGAAGCTTCAGTAAACCTTGGCGGAGGTTGGGTGAAATGCTGATTATTGTCTATGCTCAAGAGTTTGAGTTCATCTCCTTCATCAAGCTCAGGCAAAGTTGGATTCTCCTCTTCATCTTTTATTTTTTCTTCATCTTCACCTTCAAGATATACAGCCATAAAACCTGAGAAACGCATGATCTGACCGGTAGCCCTTAAATTAAAATTTCCGGCTTTAATATCAAAAAATGTTTGATCAAACACAGCAGGATTCATCTGTGATGCCACAAACCTTTTCCAGATAAGATCATAAAGCCTGAATGCATCTTTGCTAAGATATGATTTAACTACTTCAGGAGGATATAAAATTGACGTAGGCCTGATTGCCTCATGAGCATCCTGCGCGCCTTTTTTTGTTTTATAGTAGATCGGTTGTGAAGGGAGATATTCCTTGCCAAACTTTTCTTCTATATAGGAGCGAAGCGATTCTATTGCAGAATCAGAAACACGAACAGAATCTGTTCTCATATATGTTATCAAACCAACCAAACCTTCGTCACCTAATTCAATGCCTTCATACAACTGTTGGGCAAGCATCATGGTTTTTTTTGCGCTAAATCCAAGCTTTCTTGCGCCCTCCTGCTGAAGTTTGCTGGTTATAAATGGCGGAGTTGGATTTCTCTTTCTTTCACTTTTGGTTATCTTCTCAAGTATGAAAGTTTGTTTTTCAAGTTTTGACTTTATTTTGCTTGCTTCAGCTTCATTATTAATATCTATTTTTTCTCCATCTATTTTATTGAGCTTTGCTTCAAAAGCAGGCTCTTTTTTTCCAAGCAGATGAGAAACAATTGACCAATATTCTTTGGCAACAAACTTTTCTATCTCTGCATCACGCTCACATATGATCCGCAATGCAACAGACTGAACCCGACCTGCTGACAAACCGCGTCTAACTTTTTTCCATAAAATAGGGCTGATCTGATAACCAACTAAACGATCAAGGATTCTTCTTGCTTGCTGAGCATCAAATAATTTTTGATCCAGCTTTCCGGGCTTAGCAATCGCGGATTTAACAGCATCTTTTGTGATTTCATTAATCAAAATACGATGTATCTCTTTTTTGTTTTTGCCTTTGTTCTTCTTGCCAATTTCTTGCGCTATATGCCAAGCGATTGCTTCACCCTCACGATCAGGGTCAGGTGCTAAATAAACCGCTTCTGCTTTTGCTGCTGCATCTGTTATCTGCTTTAATATTTTTTGTTTCCCCTTAATTACAACATACTGTGGCTCAAAATCTTTATCTACATCTACGCCTAATTCCTTTGTAGGAAGGTCTATGACATGTCCAACTGATGCTATAACATTATAATTTTTTCCTAAATATTTTTTAAGGGTTTTTGCTTTTGTTGGAGATTCAACTATCACTAGTGATTGTGTCATAATTATTCTTTGTTTGTTTTTTCTCTAAACCTTTTACCGGGCAATTCCTCAATCGCATTATCCATAATTAATCTAGTCAGCTCTTTTAGCACATCTGAACATGACATACGTGTTTCTTTAACAATTATATCCAAATTAACTTCACCAACTCTACGAACTAGGTTAAGAATTGGATGCACATTATTATCATCAGGAGACAAATGTCTAGGATTTTTAAACTCCAAAGGCAAATGAGGTCTTAATACTTCCAGTATTTCATCTCCAGATTCAACCATAACAGCACCTTCTTTGAGCAATTTGTGATTACCTCTGTTAGCACAGCCTCTTGCCATTCCGGGCACTGCAAATATTTCCCGCCCCTGATCCAAAGCAAATTTGGCAGTAATAAGGCTGCCGCTTTTTTCTTTGGCTTCCACAACAACTATACCAATAGACAAACCACTGATGATACGATTGCGTTGCGGAAAATAATATGGTGCAGGTTTTGTACCCAAAGGAAATTCAGATACTATACATCCTGACCTCTCTATTCTTTTGCTCAAATCAACAAATGATGCTGGATAACAAACATCTATTCCAGATCCCCAAACAGCAATTGTCTCGCCTTTATTAAGAGCTCCTTTATGTGCAGATGCATCTATACCATAAGCCATACCGCTTACGACGCATATGCCTTCGGATGCCAATTCTTCTGCAAGCTCAAAAGCTACCTCTCTGCCATGTTCAGTAGCTAGTCTTGATCCAACAATTGCCACACATGGCTTATTAAGAGTTTCAATATTGCCCCTGACCATAATGACAAGCGGTGGATCGTGTATTTCTTTAAGTAATTTTGGATATTGCAAATCAGAATAATTAAGAATCGTAATCTTTGATTCTTTAATCTTTTTTAGATCTTCTTCACATTGTTCCCGTGAATTAAAGTCTCTTACTAAAGACAGTTCGTCAAAATTTTGTAATTTTGAAGCAAGATCAAATATCTTTTTTGGATCCCCAAATTTTTCTATTAATTTTAAACCTGAAAGAGGTTTCTGATAATAAAGATGCTGCAACGCCAACCAATATAAAAAATTTGTCCGCTCTTTCATAAGATACTCCTTTGAAATAGCGGACAAAATATTTTTTTGTCATTCCAGACATTGCACCAACGGTGCAATTAGATCTGGAATCCAGTATGGATAAAAAAGTAGATCCTCGGGTCAAGCCCGAGAATGACAACAATGCTAAAATCTAAAAGTTATTAGGATCTGGTGTTGGAATAGTAATATCTTCTTCTCTTGTATTCACTAATTCTTTTAGCTCTTTACCAACTTTGAAAAATGGTAATTTTTTTGGCTCTACCTGAATTTTTGCACCTGATCGCGGATTGCGCCCAACATATGATCCATAATTTTTAACTACAAAACTGCCTAATCCTCTAATCTCAATTCTATCTCCGTTTAACATTGCTTCAACCATGGAATCAAATATCAAATTTACAGCATCTTCAGCTTTTTTTCTTGTAATATTTCTTTTAAAAGCCACCAACTCTACTAATTGTGATTTATTCATATGCTTCCTCCGCGATTTTTTGTTTTATTTTGACCCTAATCGTCGGATTTCACTAGGAAATTTAGCACTGTGTGGCAATTGAGTCAATAAGAAAAACCTGAATAAATTTAACAAGCTAATTTTAAAATTAGCTCATTAAATCTAAAAATATCTTCGATTATATGCAAAAACCTTTATTTGGAGCGTTTTAGGCGAACAGCTAGCAGGTTTCTCTCATTATCTGTGGGATAAGCCCATGCATTATAAAAATCCAGCTTGAGAACTTTATAAGACGGTCTTGGAGGCAAACCCGGATCATGAATCACAACATAATCTTTTTTACATCCATGTATAAGAATAAAATGACCTGAATATCCGGGCTGTTTATATAATGCTGGTGCATTGACATTACACATTACCAAAAATCCCTGATTAAGTAATTTTGATATATCATCAAAATCTGGCAACCTGCGTTCAACCATATTTAATTTTGCAAATTTTTTCGCATATTCAAGTTCTCTCTCAATTATGCTATGTTTGATCTGTGCTTCAGCAACATCTTTACCACATCTATCAATAATATAATCTGCTCCCCTTTTAGCAAAATCATCATAATCAAAATCTTCAATCAGCCTAAGCTCAAAACCATTATCCAACATCCACAACATAGCAGCTGTTGGCCATGTCCATTTGCCCGGGGCTTTGTTGGAGATTTTATCCAACTCTTCAAATGTAAATGTTGTTTCTGGTTTAAAATAAGCCAGCGCCATTGCAAGAGAAGCCTGAAAACAGTGCGTACCATCAGTTGTATTTGCAAAAAAAGGAACTTCCTTAGCCATAATTTAACTCCAATGTGACCCCGGCGCGAGTCGAACGCGCGACCCTCTGCTTAGGAGGCAGATGCTCTATCCACTGAGCTACGGGGCCCTAAATTCATCGTAATTTTGATCGCCTATGATGCCATTGCTAAAAGCCTAGTAAGTTATCAACGAACTAATAGGCGCCTTAATTTTTTCTCTCCCTTTCAAAAATCCCAGTTCAACTATAAAAAAACATTCGACAATATCGCCACCCTGTCCTTCAATCAACTTACATGCAGCTTCAACAGTTCCTCCGGTTGCCAAAAGGTCATCTACAACCAAGACCCTGTCCCCTTTTTTAACAGAATCAATATGCATCTCAATTGTTGCTGAGCCATATTCAAGATCATAAGATGCTTCAACTGTCTTATATGGCAATTTTCCTTTTTTGCGAATAAGAATAAGCGGCAACCCCAAATCTTTTGCAACTGGAGCAGCAAAAATAAAACCTCTTGATTCAATTCCAGCAACAGATGTTACACTTTTGTCTTTGCACTCCTGAATTATTGCATCAATTACAGCTTTAAAAACACGACTATCCTGCAATACTGGTGTAATATCCTTAAAAACAATCCCCTTTTTGGGAAAATCCAAAACATCACGTATTGTACTTCTTAATAAATCTACAACATTCTCTGTTTCAGATAACTGATTTCTCTGTCCCATCTTCTTTATCCTCCGTTGTTTTTTGGTAAAAAGAATAATGGATTTCTGGCGGTTTGACCACGCCTTACTTCAAAATGCAAGTGTGAACCAGTTGATCTACCGGTTCTGCCTACTTTCCCAATCAACTGAGCTTTTTTAATCGAATGTCCCTTCTTGGCAATATTTTTGCTATTATGAGCATAGACAGTAAAAAAATCATCTTTATGGCGAATTATAATCAGGTTTCCATAACCACGCATTACACCGGAAAACACTACTTTGCCTTCACCAGCTGCATTTATAGGAGTACCTTCTTTTGCCGCTATATCTATGCCATCATGCTTCCTGCCATTGCGAAAACCAAACGGGGATGAAAGTTTGCCTTTCACCGGCCAGATAAATCGACCATGATCAACCTTTATTCCGGTTTGTGTTTCCTCTTTCTCTTTTGCTGCAAATCTGCTGCGTTTCTTTTTCTTATCTTTATCTGTACTTAAATAATCTCCAAATGGAAGTTTTTTATATCCCTGCCTTTTTTTCTTCTCCGGCAAATAGATCTTGCGACCAACTTCAATATCGTTTGTATTGTCAATATTATTCAGCTCAGCAGTTTCCTGAGCATTAACACCATATGAACGTGCAATACTAAGTATTGTTTCACCTCCCCTTACATTGTGATACTTGCCTTTGCCATCATAAGATGTAGCACACCCATATACACCTGTTAAAATAATAAAGAGCAAAAGGTGTTTAAGAAACCATGATTGAGATAAAATCTTATTCATGCCCCCATCCAAATTCACCAATTAATTTTACAAAACGACAACCGGTCACCTCCTTTAACAAAAAACGATCCCCCTCTCTAGTTATAACATTCAGTTTTTGAAGATCAATTCCCCCAACAGGAATCACCAGCCTTCCTCCATCTAACAACTGCTCTTTAAGTGTCTCAGGCACTTCAGGCGAACCAGCAGTTACAACTATAGCATCAAACGGTGCTTTTTCAGGCCAACCAAGCGTACCATCACCTATCCTAAAACGAATATTAGTGTAATGTAATCTATGCAAAGCCTTACGGGCATTAATAGATAACTCCTGTATTCGCTCAATTGTATACACCTCTTTTGCCAGCTCTGCCAAAATTGCCACCTGATATCCTGACCCAGTTCCAATCTGCATGACCTTTTCAGTCCCTTCAAGCTGCGGATATTCTGTCATCATAGCAACGGTAAGAGGCTGTGAAATTGTTTGCCTCATACCTATTTG
>CAZLRI010000139.1:0-6684 GCA_964561745.1 uncultured Pseudobdellovibrionaceae bacterium
CAAAACTGGCTCAACTTGCTACTCTTGCACCTAACCTTGCGCTGTAATACTAATGTAACCTGGAAAATCCTTAGAAATAAAATAGGCATGATCTCCTAGGCAATGGTATTGTTTCGCTCTTACTTCACATAACCATATTGCTATTTCATTCGGGACCGGATCTTTTTGTATCAAATCAATCATCTGCTGGATATTATTTGCCGCCTCCTCATATAAATCCGCAATCCTTTTTAGTGTCCCAAAATCAGAATTCGTTTGCTCGCATTTTGAACCCTCAGAATTAGCCAGTTGTTCACAAGTCAAAGCGCGCTTGTAGCACGCTTTGACTTTCTTATCATATCCGTGGAGATCAATACTAATAGGCATCTCTATGATCCTCAATGTGCATCTGAAATATCATCGGCAAATAGCGAAATTTCTTTTTCTATGTAATCAACCGCCTCAGCTAATTTGCTTTTCATAAAACCTCCCGCCTGAGCAAATTTTTGTCCCCCTCCCCCGCGCCCGCCATATTCAGTGCAGATTTTTTTGATTAAACTAGAGACATCGAAAGCAAGATTCTCCGATCTGGAAATTATTATGCTCGAATTGATATCTTCAAGACCGAACACAACGAAACAATTTGAATTGGATACGATCTTTAAGGCTAAATTTTTCAGGCGATGAATATCTCCCGATTCAAATATTTTCTTTACTAGGCTAATACGTCTGTTGCCCTGAACAGGAGCATTACTTCTTAAATCATTAGCTTCGTAATCTATCATTAACCTCTGAGAATCTTCAACCGCAATTTTAAGACGTTCCATCTCCATTAATACATCTTTTGCTTTCTCGCTTAGTTGCTCTTCTGGAGCGCCCAACACGTTTCGTAAAGTTCGTAAGGTAATACGCTTTTGATGATAATCGGCAAGAACTCTTCCTCCACAAGAGAATTCCATGTGCCAATAATCTCCTTTTCTGTTCCAATCTCTTATGGTAATAAGTCCGACCTCCCCAGTCTTCGAACAATGCGTACCCCCACAAGGGATATACTCGAATTCGCTTACCTCAACAATTCGGATACCGCGTTCTCCGATGTACCTTGCATCGGGTTGTTTGCGGAGGGGCAATTTATTAATCAAATCCTGGTCTTTTATATAATATGCTTTTACATCTCGGTTCTCAAATATTATCCTATTGGCCAAGTTCTCAATCGCACGAATATCATCAATTGACAGATCAGTGCATTCAATATCTATGTTTGGATAAGGGTTAGTAAGCCGCAAACCAACAGTTGGAGCATGAGAAATTCGCAAGACTGCCTGCGACAAAATATGCTGACCGGTATGTTGTTGCATATAATCAAGACGTGTGTCCCAGTCAACTTTGCCGAATGCAACATCGCTAAGTTTCGATTCAACAATATGGATTATGTCCCCATTATCGGTCTCTACCAAACCTAAAATTGGTAAATTGTTCAGAGTGCCCTGATCATTCGGCTGCCCCCCCCCCTCTGGGTGAAAATACGTTTTATCCAGTACTATGCCAAATCCCTGTTTGAAAGGAAAAGTTTTGATAATGTTTGCAGTAAATTCAACAGTATATGGATCTTCAAGGTAGAGCTTCTCTGTCATGTTTCTCTCCTATGCTTTGTTTTCTTAGATAGTTGTGACTTTAAGGGTGAAAACACGGAAACAATCCCTTGTTCCATGCCATCTCACGGTACATATAGCGAATAGCCTCACAATACTCATCTACAATGCCAAAGAAATCACCGGTTTGCTGGTAAGCCGTTCCCACACAACTTCCACAACAATACGGTCCAACCTCACAATTTCGGCACTTAACAAGATTTTCCAAGTTTCTACTGCGTATTTTTTGAACCCTCTTTTCATCAATTGTTATCTCTTTGTTTGTGCGCTCATATTTTCCATACAATAAATCTTGCATTGGAGTATTACCCCAAAAAGCTCGATCACAACTTGAGACAAATCCGTCGGGTGTCAAATGAGGAGCCGGTAAGCCAGAACGGCAATAATAGAGGCATTTTTCGTCAAATCCAGTCATATAGCAATTACCATAAAATATTCTTTTCGAGTCTGCATATTTAAAAGCCTCGATATATGTTTTTGCATAATCCATCAAATCAATTTGGCGAACATGCACACGTGCATCCACAGAAGGAAGAACATTCTTGGAAAAAATATATTTGATTCCAAGTTCATCCAGGAAATCGATCATCTCTTTCTGTCTATGCAACAGGTCTACTGTAACAGTTGCTCGAACAGCCACAAATCTGTTTTTATCTAGAAGATACCGAATATTATCCAGAATTGGTTCCGCAGTTGGTTTTCCGTCCCGAGTTCTGCGATATTTGTTGTGAACATCGGGCAAGCCGTCAAATGAGATATATACAAGATCTACATTTTCACTAACCCACTCACGCACAATATTCGAGAAGGCAAATGTACCATTGCACTGGAGTTCAACAGTAAGGGCTTCTCCAGCCTTAGAACGAGCATAATCTGTGAGCTCCACCATTTTATCAAAAGCCATTGTAGGTTCACCAATGGCATAAAACCGAATCCAGCGGCTCGTTGTGGTGTTGAAAAAATAGTCTATTCCCGCCTTTGCAAATTCTAAGTCAACTTCCAAATCCTCGGCAAAATCTCTTCCACCAGTGATACAGTAGCTACATCCCAAATTGCATTTACTAGTCAACAGTATTGACAAAATATTCTTTCGATAGTGTGACATTATTCCTCCAATCAGAAACCTTTGGTTAGTGGAAATCAAAATATTCGGTGCTTCGATTCAAAGAATAGCAGCGAGGAATTTCTCTAGTCGCTCACTTAAGATTCCATAGTCATCGTACTCGATATATTCTAATCCGCGCAGATCTGCTGGCATTATTGCATCTTTTTGCTTTATCAATACTACCTTCTTGCCATACCCATATAAAAGCCCAAGCTCAAACATCACATTCGGATTCCAACCCGATATATCTACAATCCCATAAAGGGAACATCTCACTGATTGGCAAATTTTACACATTATATCTATGTTTTGCAATTCTTTGTCGGCTTTCCATGCATGAAGCCCGATTTTCTCAATGGTTGGTTTAATAGCAAATAAGAATAGATTTTCTTGCTCCTCACGAAACGGCATAGCAATAAATACTTGTTGGGAATCTTCAGAGACATTAAATGGGCATTTGGAAAAACCGAGTTTAAAACATTCGCGCGAGGCAACATCTGCTTGATTCAGGTTCTCGACAAAAAAAGTCTTTACGCGCTCCCTTAGAATTTCAAAACGACTATATTCTACGTATTCAATTCCATTAAGATCAACTGGAACATCCTTTTGACTATCCTTTACCAGCAAAACGAGTTTGCGCATTGCATAAAGAAGACCAAGCTCGAACATTACATTCGGATTCCAGTCAGAGATATTAACAACCCCACATGGCGACTGTTGAATGGCATAGCACATTTTGCACATTATATCAATGTTTGATATGATGTCATTTGCTTTCCATGGTTGCAAGCCAGAATCTTGTACCCCCGGGGCAATACCATATTTATAAGCATTTTCATATTCTGGACGAAAAGGCATTCCTACAAAAACTTGACCTTTAACTTCTTCCAATTTGTAGGGACAGAACGGAGTGCCGATTTTAAAGCAACGCGAAATGACATGCTTTCGTTTTCTCACAGCCACTCCCTCCAAAGAATTAATAATTTCATTCAATGACTCGTAATTACTTTCCGCTCCCTTACCTAGATACTTGATAATCAGCGCGTCAACATCTTGGCCCTCCACCAATTCAGGATTCTTTTGGATTATTTCCTGAAGCTGTGCTTGAAGTCCACGTGATACCTGCCCATATGGTGTCCAGTCTGGAGATGCTTGTCTGGCTCTTTCCGCCGCATAAGCAGCATTTTTCAGATACTCCATCATTTTTTTAAGGTCGCCATCTTCTGCGGCTACTTTTGCCAGACACTCACTGAGGGTTCTCTCGGCGGACCAAACACGACTTACATGATGCCTTATGCGAGAAGGGGGAAGGACTTGTTTCAAACATTCCAGCTCTTTGCGCTTTAAATCGCGTTCTTTTTCGCGAATCTCTGCTGCTTCTTTCCATTTCTCATCTTGCTCCAACAACACAGATTTCCCATCCAACGCATCGGCCTGTACATAATACATTTGCCCCGTATTTACTAAGCGAAATCCATCATATTGTTCACCAGGAGGAATTTGGTCAATCAACAAAGCCCTAGATTGCCCGGCTTTCTCATGATACAAGACTTTTTTCTCAAAATCTCCAGAGTAATATGCATAGTCCCCCAAACTGTGATAATAGACGGCTTCATTATCATATAACCATATCATGAGCCCAGGAGTAATCTGATCACTTGGCAACAAGTCGATGAGACGCCTAATAAACCCGATAGATTCTTCATAGAACCTGGCTGACTCCATGATTTTTTCTAGGTTTTTGGGGTAGGTATCTGTCTCAGCACTCGCTTGTTCGGCAAGTTGTTGACAAGCCAAAGCTCGTTGATAGCATTCACGAGCTTCCTCGTTTGTAATCTTGTTGTAGTCGATTGGACCTTGCATTTTAGATGAGCTCCTTCCGTGTTTTCGAAAATATGCCAATCAACAATAAAATGGTTCTTGCAAATCTATCGATGGTTATACAGATTTTCTTGTGTTGCTTTTTCCTTCCATCGTCACAATCGCGACTCCAATTCGTTTAATAACAGTGTCGCGGCCCAGAATCTCTAGGCTTTCAAACAGAGGCGGCGTAACCCTGGACCCTGTCACAGCTACTCTAATTGTCATGAGGAAATTCTTCTTAGTTGTGTTTAGCCTTGTGATAAGGTTTAAAAACTCGGTTTCGATGTCTTTAGCTGTGAAAGATTCAACAGCGGAAAGAGCCGCTTGTGCAACGGACAAATATTGTTTTATCTGATCAACAGCCATGTTGTCTGGAAACATCTGCAACGAAATAGTAGGCTCTCCAAAAAAGAATCGCACTTTTTCCGAGACTTGTCCCAATGTTATTAACCGCTCTTTAATAAGCGGAGTAAACTGACGAACAATATCCTTCTCCCTGTCAGTTGGGGGATTTGCGATTAATCCGTCCTTGATTAAAAATGGCAATAATTGATGAGCCAAACTATCCAAATTTGACATCCTAATATATTTACCGTTCATCCATTCTAATCGCCTACTATCAAACGCAGATGGTGATATACCTAGTAACTTCAAATCAAAGAACTGGATTAGCTCATCTAATTTGTAAATATCACGTGCATCTTCAGGTGTCCAGCCAAGTAAAGCGAAATAGTTTATGAGGGCTTCTGGCAAGAAGCCGTTCTCTTTATACTCGCGTACGGTCGTTCCTCCTTGCCTTTTACTCATCTTAGTTCGATCGGGATTTAAAATGAGTGGCAAATGCCCATATTGAGGAGGTTGGACTCCTAATGCCTGGTAGATTAGAATTTGGCGTGGAGTGTTGGACAAATGGTCTTGTCCCCGAATAACTGGGCTTAGCTCCATCAAGTAATCATCAATAACATTAGACAGCAAGAACAAAACGCGCTTTTCTGAGTCAAGGAGAATAAAGTCGCCAACAATGCTCATGTCTAGTTTCTGGGAACCTTGAATCAAGTCAGCAAATTCAATCATGGTCTGCGGTACCCGGAAGCGCCAAGATGGTTTTCTTCCTTCATTTTCGAACTGGGCTCTTTCGCGACGCGTTAAATTGCGACACCTCCCACTATAGATGACATTTTTGCCCTGAGCGATTGAGGCTTGCCTATGTGCATCCAACTCTTCAGGAGTGCAATAACATGGGTACAAATGACCGCTTTGAATTAGTTGCTCCGCGAAGGGCTGGTAAGTATGTCTACGTTCAGATTGACGATATGGACCAAAGTCGCCGCCAATATCCGGGCCCTCATCCCAGTCCAACCCGAGCCAGTGTAAATTTTCAATGATGTCCCTTTCAAACTCTGGGCGAGATCTCTCGACATCCGTGTCTTCCAATCGAAGAATGAGTTTACCGCCATATTTTTTGGCGTATAAATAGTTGACCAGCGTTGTTCTCGCTGTCCCTATATGAAGAAATCCTGTTGGACTAGGGGCTACTCTGACCCTAATTTTCTCGTTCAACTTTCACCTCAGCGCAGTAATGAAATTCAACATACTATGAACTTGATGTTTTTAGAGCAAAACGACTGTACAAGCATAATAGAGGATACTACCCTCATTCTGAGTAAAATTATATCATCCTTGTTCAAAAAAACATCTAAACGTTTTCGGGAAAACATCTATAAGTTTTGGGAAAAACATCGAAATGTTTTTCCTCCCCAAATACGCAGAATTTGGGGAGGGCAGGGTGGGGTCACGCTTTCTCGAACTCAATCGTATCCAGAACCTTCTTGAATTCCTTGCCAGGGTTGAAGCGCGGCAAAACGCTGTTAATCTGGCTGGCGCGCACGGCTTCGGCGGTATCTGCGCCTTCCGTGTCGGCTCTCAACCAGAAATTGCCAAAATCGCCCAATTCCACAATATTGCCAGCCGCCAATTCCTGCGGGATGATGGTCAGCAAGGCTTCCAGCACAGCCATCGTATCCACGCTGGAAACGGTGGAAATCTGCGAAATTTGCCCTGCCAGTTGGCGCATGGTTTTGCGTC
>CAZLRI010000140.1:0-6584 GCA_964561745.1 uncultured Pseudobdellovibrionaceae bacterium
GGATCTGCAAGCCATACATGGAGCGCAATTTCCAAATGGGAGGAATCTTCTGCAAGCTGGAGCTCTAGTTTGTTATCTTTGATTGCGTTCTCTAATCGTTCTTGCCCGTGTTCGTTAGACATTTCATCAATGGCATGGAGGGTTTCGTTGAGATCGTCGGGGAGGGTGTCAGGCGTCATCAACATGGCAGATAAATCGCTAAAGTATTTGTCGTCATCAAGTGAATCATCAGGAAGTGAGATTTTGTTGCTTTGAAATTTCTCAAAAAATTGTCCAATCAGAGGCAGCCCAAGACTTTTAAGATTGTGAGGATTAGTGAATTTCTTGAATTTGAGCGATGACATAAAAACACATCTCCTAGGTTGTCTTTCAAACTTAATTTGCCATCCAGCAATTGTTCTGCTGAAAATATTTTTTCAGCAAACTATATCGTTCTGATAATTTTACATCACCAACAGTGCGATACTCAGAAAGTGACTGATCTATAAAACAGGAAGCAAGTTTTAATAACTTTTCATAGGATTTCTGATCTTGATCAGCTCGCTTTTTGCACAATTTAAGATAAGATAAAATAAGCTGACCATCGTAGGTGTCATATTCACAAGATTCTTTAATGTTCGATGACCATAGCAGAAGTAGGTTTTTCTCAGGGATAGATAAAGAGGATTCCTGGCACTCTTTTATAATTATGTCTAAGTAGTTTGCCAAATTAGGCCCGATAATAATTCTTGGATAATGTGTACGCTTGCTTTCGATGCTGTGAGCCCTGCTAATAGCTTGTCCATACAGACTGCCATCATCAAATTTTGAGCAAACCCCAAGTTCCATAGCGCCGCGCAATGGTGCCGATCCAGCAAGCGATGAAAGGATCATTAAAGATAGATGCTCAAATAAGGTGTAAATACTATATACAGGTGGAATGCTATCCTGGTCGCCATGTAACGATATGATCATCAATGCTGAATCGGCAATAAACGAAAAGGAAACATTTGAAGTTGTGTGTTTTTTGAAAACAGCACGTTGATTATCACTATAGCTTTCAGAAGGCAAACTAAGTGGTTTTGTCATCTGTGTATGAGCATCTTCCACTAACTTTCTGAAAGCTTGAACTCTGCCAAAGGTAGGTTTAAGTGTTTTAATAAAACTTTCATGCTCTTCGGGGGAGTGTGGTATAAGGGGTATCTGTTCAAACTCTGTAGTTTGGCCTAAAAGATCGATCCAAGCTGCAATATAGTTGGTAAAAAAATATGTCACTATCATGCTCCTCTTACGTTAATCATCAAGCTACTTCCTTCTCCTCATAAAGATATTTCTGAAAACCAGCAAACACTTTACCTATTTCATCAGGCTTACCTAAATCTGCAATCGCATCTGCAATGGAGTTGTGATATTTGAGCCGTAAGAGTGGTGTAAGTTTTTCCTGATCCAGTTCTTCAACACCAACCGAGACATAGTGTGATAATACAAAATTGAGAAAGACCCGTTGTTTGTTATTAAAATGGGTGCTGATGATTACATTAGCATTTTTAGCTCTTTCTTCCCGACTTATTGGGGGGAGGGCGTAGGCTATATGTGCTAGCACATCGAATATGTCGCTTTTCTCAGCATCAATGATTTTTTGCATTTCATGTAATTGTTCACTGCCAAACCCTTTTTCAGCAAGTCCTTGTAATAGTCTTTTTCGTGTATCAGGTTGACTCCAAATTGTTCTTAGTTCTTTTTCGTTTTTGAAGAAATCAGGCAACTTACCAAAAAGTTCTTCCATAAATTGTTGGGCAGACATTGGTGTGCCATCCGGGTGCCAAAAACTTGTTGCCATCATGTGTTGAATCGTTCTTTCTTTACCATCAGCCAGTTTAATTTTAGCCTTTTTCTTGCATATACAGGGTCGCTTGCCACATTTCGGACATGGCTCTTTTTCGCAAATACATGGTTTTTGCCCACATACATCACATGGAGGTGAATCTGGTTTTTCACATATACAAGGATGACATCCACATTCTGTGCAAGGTTCAGTTTCTTCAGGTTCAATAGGTTCGCCATCCCATTCAGGATCACTAAAATGATGATGAGCCTTCACAAAATCATAAATGGTAAAGTAGTCTTTGCCATCATATAGCCGTGTGCCACGTCCGATGATCTGCTTAAATTCGATCATAGTGTTAATAGGGCGCATGAGAATAATATTTCTAATATTGCGAGCATCTACACCTGTGGCAAGCTTTTGAGATGTTGTTAAAATTGTTGGAATCGTCTTCTCATTATCCTGAAAATCACGTAGGTGTTGTTCACCAAGAGCACCGTCATCTGCTGTAACCCTCTGACAATAATTTGGATCATGGTTTTCCTTCATCTGATTAATAAGATCCCGAACAGCCAATGCATGGTTTTGCGTTGCACAGAAAACAAGACTCTTTTCTTTCTGGTTAATCTGTTCCATGAAAAGCTTAACACGATGAGATTCTCTTTCCTTGATTTCAATAATTTTATTAAAATCTGTTTCTACATATCGTTTACCTGTTTCGACTTCACCTTCAATCAACTGGTCATCAGGGGTGTAAACATATTCATCCAATGTTGTAGAAATCTGTTTTACCTTGAATGGTGTAAGAAATCCGTCATTGATTCCTTCCTTAAGGGAATAGATATAAACTGGTTCACCAAAATAAGCATATGTGTCCACATTGTCACGTCGTTTGGGTGTTGCGGTAAGGCCAAGCTGAACAGCCGGCTCAAAGTATTCAAGGATACTGCGCCAGTTGCTCTCATCATTGGCTCCGCCACGATGACATTCATCAATAATAATAAAATCAAAGAAATCTTTTGGATAATCCCCAAAATAGGGGGCTGGTTTTCCATCCTTGGATTGCCCGCTCATGAATGTTTGAAAGATGGCAAAGAATACACTGCCATTCTTCGGGACTTTGCCTTTTTTGCGAATATCGGATGGATCAATACGCACCATTGAATCCTCAGGGAATGCCGAGAATGCATTAAAGGCTTGGTTGGCGAGAATATTTCGGTCAGCTAAAAAAAGAATGCGTGGACGTCGGTTTGGCTCACGGGTAAGATTCCAGCGACTATGAAAGAGTTTCCACGCAATCTGAAAGGCAATCATGGTTTTCCCTGTTCCAGTTGCTAGTGTAAGTAAAATGCGTTGCCTATCAAAGGCAATAGCATCTAGTACTCGTTCGATTGCAATGTCTCGGAAATATCGCTCTCCTAAGGTTCCACCTCTATCTTCAAACGGTATATCTGAGAAGCGATCACGCCATGCGTTCTGATCGGCAAATGTCATATTCCACAGCATATCTGGTGTAGGAAAGCTTGTTATTTCAGCTTCTTTGCCAGACTCCATATCAATGGCATAGATACCTTGACCATTGGTAGAATAGGTGAAACGAATCTTTAGTTTTTCGGCATAATTCTTAGCCTGCGCTACGCCTTCAGTAAGAGGTTCATCCCATGACTTGGCTTCTATAACAGCAAGCTTACGGTTACGATATTCCAACACGTAGTCAGCAGTAAGACCTTTTCCTCGCCTACCACGACCTTCAATTCGCCCTGGGGTAATAGGATATTCACGTTTGATACGGCTGTCCTCGGCCACACCCCAACCAGCATCTTTGAGAGCAGGGTCTATATGTTCTGCTCGGGTTTCAGCTTCGTTCATAGTTTTTACCCCTTTAGAGTTCCCCACCAAATGCTTGGTTGAGTAGGGATTGTTTTAATTCATCTAGGACTAAGAGTTTTTTTTCTGTGTTAGCTTTGGCAATGGCAATGTTTTCAAATGCCTTATCAAGAATAGCCACGATGCGTTTTTGTTCGGGTAGAGGGGGATAGTAAATGTCCAGTTCTTTTAGTAGTCTGTAGTGACGAGCGTATCCCAGTGATTCAAGTTTTGCTATCTGCAAGTGATAGAAAAAATATTTTGGTAATAAAAAGTTTCTCGGTTGCAAAACTTTGACTCCATCAGCGCCGAGCACAAAGTCAAAATCAACATATTTCAGGATCTTAGTGTGATCACCAAATATGATTACTGGAGTTGTAACTTTAAAAAGATCAGCTTTGTTGTTCCAGTACCCATTAATGAAGGTATCTTCTTGCGAAATAATAGGGTATGTTCCATTATTCAAAAAATTCTTGCGCTGAATTTTTTGAGTGTAGGTCACATGTTCAACGCAGTCCTCAAAAGCTTGTTTTTCCCACCCCTTTTTCACAACATCCCCCTAATTGTCTCCAGCACCTCTGCACTCTTGGCATCCAGCGCTGAAATTTCATCCATAATATCTTTTGGCGTGCGATGTACAATCTCCTCATTGCCATTTGGATTTTTTACAGAAAGATCAAATGTTGTTTGATCAATAGTATTGGCATTCACAGACCAACTGTTTGGCGAGTCAGCTCTGGTGCTTTGTAACTTAATAAATTCCTTGAGATCATCATCATTCAAGGGATTGGTCTTGCCAAGGTTTCTACCAGGCTCAAGTTTGTAATACCAGATATTGCGAGTTTTTGATCCTTTTTCAAAGAATAATACCACGGTTTTTACACCAGCACCAAGAAAGGTGCCTCCCGGACAATCAAGCACAGTATGCAAATTACAACTTTCTAGTAAAAGTTTTCTTAAACTGGTTGATGCATTATCGGTGTTGGAAAGGAATGTATTCTTAATAACTACACCAGCCCTACCGCCAGCTTTTAGCATCTTGATAAAGTGCTGAAGAAAGAGAAATGCTGTTTCACCTGTGCGGATTGGAAAATTTTGTTGAATCTCTTTGCGCTCTTTACCGCCAAATGGAGGATTGGCTAGTATTACATCAAAACGATCTTTTTCCTGAACATCAGCCAAGTTTTCCGTTAGTGTGTTGGTATGTAAAATATTCGGTGCCTCAATGCCATGTAGAATCATGTTCATGATAGCAATAACATAGGCAAGCGGCTTTTTTTCTTTACCGTAGAATGTATGACTTTGAAGTGTTGTAAGATCTTTTGTAGTCAGCTTGTTATTATCTTTTAAATACTCAAATGCCTCGCACAAGAAGCCAGCAGATCCTACAGCACCATCATAAATACGTTCTCCAATTTGAGGTTTTACTATTTGCACAATAGCCCTAATCAAAGGGCGAGGGGTGTAATATTCACCGCCATTGCGACCAGCATTGCCCATGTTTTTGATCTTGGCTTCATAAAGATGCGAGAGTTCGTGCTTCTCTGTCTGGGAGCGAAAACGTAATTCATCAATATGATCAATAATCTCCCGCATGTTGTATCCACTTTGAATCTTGTTTTTAATTTCCCCAAATATCTGACCAATTTTATATTCGATTGTATCAGGACCTGTAGCTGATTGGGTAAACTTGCGCAAATATGGAAAAAGTTTCTGATTAACAAAATCGCAAAGGTCATCACCTGTCAAAATAGTGTTGTGATCGAGTTTTCCATTTTTATCTTTGGGTGCCGCCCAGTTTTGCCAACGATAGGGTTTATCAAGAATATACTTGTAGGTTTTTCCTTCGAGTTTAGCTTCATCAGCTCTATCTTCTTCAAGACCATCCAAATACTTTAAAAATAACAGCCATGACGTTTGCTCTGTGTAATCCAGTTCGGTTGAGCAACCAGCTTCTTTCCATAAGACATCATCAATATTCTTAAACGCTTGTTCAAACATATAAGCCTCTTAGGTATTGTTTTCGGTTAAAATTCCCCTAACATGTCAGCTTAATTGATACAAGCTAAAACATTGAGATACAAAGGGAAACTAACGGATTGGCTAAGCTTGGTATAGATCTATGGATAAAATTGCTAAGCTTTATAGATGATGCTGATATTTCAAATTCAATGATTTCGCCTATCATTGTCCTGTCTCTGAATTTATCTTTTTCTCTAGTTTTTCTAGCCCCTCAACAATTGCCATCCACTCCAGGGTCTCTCCAAAGATCATTTGTTCCATCTGGGCATAATCAGCTCGCATGGCTGTCATCCGTTCCCGTGGGGGTACGAGGTGGAAGCTTCCGGGTGAGGCTGTTTCATAATGTGCCCATGCGGAACGGAAAAAGACCTTCTTATGTTCGACCACTCGATGGAGGAGATCAAAACGGGCCAGGGCCTTTTCGCCGAGTTCGGATTGCGAAAGCCAGTAGAGATCGTAGTAATGACGCGCAAGGCGTTCATGCGCTGATTCGCCCTTGGGTCTATGATATTCCATGTGGAGAATAGTCGCCTTTTCCCAAAAAGTACGTTCAGCTTCCAAGGTGCGGACGTGACATGAAGGAGATTTTTTGAAAGCTTGAGGGAAGGCGTCAGCAGCGTATGGTGTGATTGTATGCTCGCTCGCGGGCCAGTCATCTGATCGTGCGCCCATCTCCAATCGAATAAATGGACGGATGTAAGATTCGAGCGTTCGGTCCGCATCAGAGATAGGATAGAAAAAAAGAACCGTCTGAGGATCATTCTCATCAAGTTGCACTTTCCAGCCTTTACTGCCAAGAATGCCTGAGAAATCATTCTTGAGTTTCGGTATAAGGTGGTTGTGAATACTTTCCTTGCAGGCTATTGCCAAGGCATCCAGTCGGCGCTTACAT
>CAZLRI010000141.1:0-6520 GCA_964561745.1 uncultured Pseudobdellovibrionaceae bacterium
GCGATGATTGTATCGCATTTTTTAAATGCATCTTGAAAATCTTTTTTAATTAAGGTTCTTACCTTTTGTGCCTTGATATAATATGCATCATAATATCCGCTTGAAAGAACGTAAGTTCCCATAATGATACGCAGCTTAACTTCAGGTCCAAAGCCGTCTGATCTGGTTTGCTCGTATAAATCTTGAAGATCTTTGCTGTTTGGAGACCTGTATCCAAACCGTATTCCATCATAACGCGCAAGATTAGATGATGCTTCAGCAGGAGCTATAATATAATATGTTGGAACAGCATATTTTGTATGTGGAAGAGATATATCAATGCATTTTGCGCCTAAGGTTTTTAGAATTTTTATTGATTCATTAACAGATAAAAGAATCTCCTCATCTAATTCATAGGACAGATATTCCTTTGGAATGCCGATTGTTAATCCTTTTATGTTTTGATTTATAAATTTTGTATAATCAGGCACTTCGATGTTGTGCGAAGTAGAATCTTTTGGGTCATGACCTGCAATTGTTTTTAACATAATCGCGCAATCAGCTACGTTAGTTGTAATTGGACCGACCTGATCAAGAGAAGATGCAAAAGCAACTACTCCATAGCGCGATACTCTTCCATAGGTTGGTTTAAGGCCAACAACATTGCAGCAAGAAGAAGGTTGTCTGATTGAACCACCAGTATCTGTGCCCAAAGCTGCAGCGCAGAAAGATGCTGCTACAGCAGCAGTTGATCCTCCGCTGGATCCTCCTGCAATATATTCATGGTTCCATGGATTGTGTGTTGGACCAAAGATTGTATGTTCGGTGCTTGAACCCATGGCAAATTCATCCATATTAAGCTTGCCAATGATTACTGCTCCAGCATCTGCCAGTTTTTGTACAGCAGTTCCAGTATACGGGGCTATGTAATTTTTTAAGATATTAGAGGCGCAGGTTGTTTTAAGTCTAGATTTTAGAAAGATGTCTTTTAAACCAATTGGTATGCCGGTAAGCTCTGTTACATTCTTTTTTGCCTGAATTCTCAAATCTGCTTCGCGAGCTTCTTTAATAGCATCTTGATTAAGCGAAACATATGCATTTATCTTGTTATTCTTTTGTTCAATTCTGTTTAGGTAAAGTTCGGTTAACTCAACCGAGTTTATTTTTCCTTCTATCAGGAGTTTATGTAAGGAGCTTATTGTTTCGCAAGACAGGTCAATCATGATTCCTCAATGATCTTAGGCACTTGATAAAAATGTCCATCACATTCAGGTGCATTTAAATTAATTACTTGTTTAAGGGTTGATTCAATAACAATATCTTCTCTTAGCGGCGTTTCGTTCTCACCTGTATGTGCCATTGGTTCTACATTTTCAGTATTCAACTCATTTAATTTTTCCACATATTCAATTACTGATTTGAATTTTATGGCATACTGATCGATCTCTTTATCAGATATTGAGAGACGGGCTAGTTTTGCAATCTTTTGAGTTAGTTCTCTTGCGTTTTGTTTCATCTATTTTTCTTTATCAAAGTTAAATAATTCCAAAAATGATTCCATTAAAAGGTTTTCTTGACCACAAAGTTTTTCTAACACACCATTTTTCATAAAAACAGCTCCGCAATTAAAGCATTTATGTATGGTGATTCCCTTGAACATTATCTCTTCAAACTCCAAACCACATATTGCGCAATGATTTGAGTGAAGCTTTTTTAATCTTTCAAGCTCATCTGTCGCCAGATTTTGCCGTTTTTCTTCGGCAATTTTCCGTTTTTTTCTAGCATCAATCTTTCCAAAATATTCTGTTTCTGGGCGAGGAATTTTTTTCATATTGAGTATTTTTTAAGCTGGTTTCAAATAACTTGCAAGATATATCTATGTCAAGCATTCCTATGGGGAAGTTGCTATCGACTAGCAAACGATCTTATGTTATGAACGAAAAACTATGGAAATAATATCAGGCTGGATAAGTTATGCTTTTGCCGGTTTTATTGGCGCATGCATTGGGAGTCTTCTTAATGTTTGTATAGTTCGTATTCCAAGGGAAGAATCTATAGTATGGCCTGGATCACACTGCAGAACATGTGATCATAAAATCTCATGGTGGGAGAATATTCCAATTATAAGTTATATTTTTTTGCATGGCAGGTGCAGAAAATGTAAGCAAAAAATCTCTATTCAATATCCAATTGTTGAGATTCTCACTATGCTTTTATCAATTGCCACGTGGTGGTATCTTGGCAGAATCGGAATGTACCTTGCCTATTTTTTACTGTTAATTGCCCCATTGATAGTGATCTCATTTATTGATCTGGAACATAAAATTATACCAAACAGTATTTCTCTTCCAGGTATTGTAGCAGGTATTGGTATTAATATGATCTTTGGTGGTAGGTATGGTTATGTTGCAGCTTTTACTAATAGCATGCTTGGAATAGTTGTTGGAGGGGGATTTCTTTTTATTGTGGCGTTTGCCTATGAAAAAATTAAGAAACAGGAGGGCATGGGTGGAGGTGATGTAAAGCTTGCAGCAATGTTAGGTGCATTTTTTGGTTGGCAAGCTTCTATATTTATACTTTTGGTTAGTTCAATGCTTGGATCTGTAATTGGAATAATAATAATAGTGGTAACTGGAAAAGATTCAAGATTCGCCATACCGTTTGGTCCGTTTTTGGCAACAGCAGCTCTGATTTATTTTTTCTTTGGAGAGAAAATAATAAGTTGGTATTTGGGTATCTTCTGATTTGAATCATGTACAAATAGTTTTTGAGATGATATTTTCAGGGTAATTTGGGAATTATTTGGGAAATTATGCACTAATTTAGCGCCGTATAATTAAAGGGAGATAGTCCTTTTTTGCTTAATTGTATTATAAATTAAGCAAAAATATATATAATTAAAATTATTTCCATAATATATTATAGAATTCTTGACTATTTTTTGAACTTTTGGTGTATATCGTTTCAAGTTATTCAAAACAAAATTATTCAAGACACAGAGTCTTTAGAGGGTAATGATCAATGATGGATAAGAAAAATAATATACGCCAATTTAGGGAAAAACTTTTGATGAGCAAGGCAGAGCTTGCCAGAAAAGCGGGATTGTCTGCACTAACAATTGATAGAATAGAAAAAGGAATGAAGTGCCGAATGGATACAAAAAGAAAAATTCTTTTGGCACTTGGTTTAGAGATCGCAGACAAAGATCAAATTTTTCCTGAACTATAGTAATCTTCTGTGCTTGCATGTAGTGTTTCTTTAGTATAAATCCTTTTAAATAACATGCACCCGGACCTACTTAACAATAGTTTATTTCTTCGTTACTACGAACAATGGCAGAAAGATCCAGATTCTGTTGTCTTTGCTCCAATCGCAGATTTTTTTCTACGCTATGGTCTAGTTAAAGATGCCCAAAAAATATGTGAGCAAGGATTAAAACGACACCCGAATCTTACTACTGGTCGGTTGGTGATGGCAAAAGTTTATATTGCACAGGAAAAACTTGATGAAGCTGCAAATGAATTGAACAATGTTTTTAATATAATGCCATCAAACCAATTAGCTAAAAGATTATTAGATGAAATTAATTTAAAAAGATTTCCAAATATCACAAATATTGAAAAGCTTCCATTAGTTCAACAGGAAGAATCTGTTTTCAATGCTTCTTTGCCAAATAAGTGGGAAACTCTTACAATGGCAAAAATTTATGCTTCACAGGGACATATTAAAAAAGCACAACGGATTTTTGAATCAATATTAGAAAGAGACCCAAACAACAAAGATGCCCTTAAGGGCATTGCATCTATCAACACATGACAACAATTCTTAATAAAGAACGGATACTTGAACAAGCTCGTATTTATGTTGAAAGCGGGAAATACGATAAAGCTATTGTAGAATATGAGAAGATTCTTAGTGCAGATCCTTCTGATATGCGTGTGAAGTTGCGTATTGCTGAACTCTATACAAAACGTAAGCAGATAAATGAAGCTATCAAGCTTTATCGAGAAGTAGCTGAGATATATGCTGCTGAGGAATTTTATCTTAAAGCAGTTACTGTCCTAAAGAATATTCTAAGACTTAATCCCACATTAATTGATGTCAATCTTATGTTAGCAGAGTTGTATGAAAAGATGGGGCTCACTCATGATGCAATCAGACAATATGATATTTTATCCACTACATTTGACCAAAAAGGGGATTTTAAAAGAGCTTTGGATGTTTGTAGAAAAATAGTTGAGCTAATGCCTAACTCTGAAAGTGCAAGAATAAAGCTAGCTGAAATGCTGCAAAGAGAGGGGCTAATAGATGAAGCAATTGATGAATATGAGGCAATAGCCAAGATCTTTGAGACAAACAAAAAAATAGATGCAAGGCTGGCAGAGATATATGAGAAGATTTTGGTTCGCAGAGAAAATCTGGATATGGTTAAAGCGCTTTGTAAGATATATGACACATTAGGTGAAAAAAAGAAGATATTAAAGTGCATTGAAAGCATTAAGAGTGTTGCTGAAACTGATTCAGAATTGCTGGCTCTTCAGGCAAAGGTTTATGCTGCACTAAACCAACTGGAAACCTCAAAAACCAAGTTTTTTGCCTTAGCTGATCTTGAGTTGGAAAAAGAAAATATTGAAGGAGCGTTAAATGCATATGCTGAAGTTCTTCTTTTTATGCCGCAGGAAGAGGATCGTATATTTAATAAGATAAAGAATATTGGTGATGGTATTGTTGATGAATTAAAACACGTTGTAGATGCTAAGAAAAAAGAAAAAGAGGAACAAGCTGAAATAGAAATAAAAAAAGAGAAGCAGCGAACTAAAGAAAGAGAAAAACAGGAAGAATTGGAGAATAAGAAGAAAGATATAGGTTTGAAAGAAAAGGGCTACATTCCTAAGGAAGTAAAAAAAGATAAAACAAAAGAAGTTTCAATGTCCAGCGTTGTAGATATAGGTGGTGCTGAGGCAAGTTTTCAGCTTGGCAAGGCATATTTGAGAATGGGCTTGAAAGAGGAGGCTGTTCATGAGTTTGAAAGAGCAAAAGACCAGCTCCAGAAAATTGTAGATCAAAAAAAACCCGGGAATGATAAAGCAGAACCAATCTTAGATGAAATAGATAAGCTTCTATGCAGCGATATTGAAAAAAAACCAGCTAAGGTAGATGACAAACCAGTTGAAGTTAAATTTAAAGATGATAAAAAAGATGTTCCGAAAAAGATAGATACAACTAAAACAGATAAGAATTTTAAGAATAAGAAGAAGATTTCATTTGTATAACTGAGATTAATCCTTCAATCAATTTAGGGAGTGGTGGAAACAGCGGTTTTTGTCATCCCCGCGTCCGCCATAGGACGGATCAGCCTCTGGCTGAAAGGCGGGGATCCAGTGATTTCAATAGGTTCTGGATTTTTGCTGGGGTTTACCCCTGAGTGTTTTAATCGGGGTCAGGAATGACATTTTTACTATTTCCATTTAGCACAAATACCAACATAACCATAAAAAGTTAGCATGGCGATGTTGGCAAATTTTATAGGAGCAATAGATGGATCACCTTGAATACTATAATCTGAATCAGGAACCTTTTGCAGTACTGCCTCTTACAAATTTTTATTATCATAACGAGCAGCATGATCAGGCTTATATGCGTCTTGCCCGTGCTGTTGAGAACATGAAAGGGCTGGCTGTGTTGGTGGGTGATGTTGGAACAGGGAAAACTCTTTTGGCAAGAAGGCTTTTAGAGGAGTTGCCAGATGATAAATATGAAGTGTCTTTGCTGGTTGTTCTTCATTCAGATGCAGATAGTGACTGGTTGATCAGGCGCATTGCTTCGCAGTTTGGTGTTGAAAATCTGGATTGTACAAAAGTTGAGCTACTTCAGCAACTATACCAGAAACTTGTTAATATATCAGAGAGTGGTAAGCGAGCTGTTATACTTATTGATGAAGCTCAGATGCTTCGAAAAAGAGAGTTGTTGGAAGAGATTAGAGGTCTTCTTAATTTAGAACTTCCTAACCAGAAGCTCATATCTTTTGTTCTTTTTGGAATGCCTGAATTAGATAAAACATTGCAGAGTGAAGAAGCTCTTCAGCAAAGAATGGCTGTGCGTTGCCAGTTAAAAAATTTTACACTTGAACTGGTAAAAGATTATATCCGTTTTCGTTTGTTTCATGCAGGATGTGACAGACAGATTTTTTCTGCAGAAGCAGTTCAGAAGATTCATTTATATACAAAAGGCAATCCAAGGGTAATAAACGTTATTTGCGACAATGCTTTGTTTGAAAGTTTTATAAGGCGCTCTCCTCTTCCTATTTCTGAAGAACTTATTGTTGATATTGCAGAAGATCTGGGGTTGACATTAAGGGGAACTGAAGAATTCTCTATGTCATTCCAGACTTGACCTGCTGCCCGCGCCATCGCAAGTCCAATGACTTGTTCAGGCGTTGCGCGGGCGGGTCCGGAATCTAGTGTTGTATGTCATGCCGTGGCTTGCCCACGATATCTCTGGATCCTCGGATCAAGAGACTGTGTCGTAATACCTTTTTGTT
>CAZLRI010000142.1:0-6451 GCA_964561745.1 uncultured Pseudobdellovibrionaceae bacterium
AAAATGTTTTTTTATCCTTTTCTGGAAGACCCACCATATTATACCAATAAAGCAGGTTGTATACGTATCCTTTGTCATCCATATTATGTTTACGGGCTTCCTCAACTGCTTCTAAATAATGTTTACCTATGAGGGAGAATGTTTCTTTTCCCCCATGTTCAGAGATTTTTCTTATTCCCTGTGAGAATTCCATTCAGAAGAAATCTGCTAACCATGTGTTGAGTTTTGGTAAAAGAGCAGCATTAGGTTGTTTTAGTGCTTCATCTATTATTTTTCCAATAATTATGCGTTGGCTTTTAGCATACTCATCTTTAATGGATGGATGACCATCAATGCAGACAGCATTAGCGATACTCGAAACGAGAATTATAGATATGGCTATAATTGTTGTTTTCATTTTTATTTTGGGCCCAACATTATAATTGTGCCACATATGTCTTTTGGTGATACTTTAGGGAAAGACCATGGCGTGAGTCAAGAAAAATCCTTCTCCTCAGATACTTAACATAAATGCACCGTTTTGCCTGAAGTCTGCGGTTTATTGACACAGCTGAAAATGCGGAGTACGTGTAGGAATCCGCGTTAGCATCCCGACTGCCTCTTCCGAGCAATTGTACCGTGAAACTATCGAAAACCGGTCACATGTCCCTGTTTAATATTTAAAAGCTTTGACGAATCGACAATCTTTAAAAGAAGGATCATACTTAGGCTCATGTTCTCCAAATGCTCCATATTTTGAGATTATTTCAAGCCAAATCATAGACTGTTGTGATTCATGTAAGTATTGCTGAAGTAAGTCCTTACGAAAGTATACAAAGCCTGAGTGATTGTCGTGTATGTATGACGAAGCCTTTTCTCCACTCGGCGTATATAGGCTAAAATCACCAAGGTTTATTCTAAGCCTGAGTGATTTAGCAAGCTTTTTTGATGGGACATATGCCCGACTTACTACCTCGATTTCAGACTTCATCTCCTGAGAATAATACGATACTGGAAGATATAGTTCAATCTCCTCATTACTAATGTCTTCATCTTGAATAGCATCAATATAGTTATCGCTCCACGGAATTTCACCCGCGAATACATGATTGTTTTCAGCAACAAGGTGAGGCATAAATAATTCGTCCCTTCTAATCCGCCCCATGATATTATTCACGCTATCTTCAGAAACCATTATTGTGTATAAGCTAATATTAATCCGAGATTTCTCTATGCCGTCCTGAACAAGGTGACCATACAGCATTACCCATTCCGCACCATCTTTTTCAATATCTGTTCTAATGTAATGTACTTCCATGAATGGAGAGTCATCTTTATCTATCCACGCTTGCACATCATAAGGTTTCTTAGGAAGGAAACAACATGTTATTAACTGACGCTTAGTGGAAATGCTGGGGAATGTGGGGTCTATATATGCTGGCGAAACCCTGAATCCATTCTCAGCCTTGAAATCTTTGCTTAATCCTCTGATAATATTGTGACCATAAAGCTCATAAAATGCAATGTCACGGTATTTCTTGCGGTATTCTGTCGAAGCATAAGAGCTATTATATCCATATTTCTTATGCTCCTGATTGCTCAAAGCCTTATCAACTTCTGCAAATAATTCCTCCGTAAATCCTAATTCTTTAGTTCTCCATACAACCATGGCAAGAGCTTCCTTAATGGTCGGAAGTTTTGAATCCTTTTCATAGCGACCACTTGATAGGTATGTGCCAATTTTATATTTCGCAAAATCGTATCCAACTGGACCGAATCCCCATGTGGCTTTTCCATCACCCGTAACCTCCCTAACGCATTCAGGGTCTTTCTGCCATTCGATCAAGCCATCTATTGAGGGTCTCCTTAAAGAACGAGCATAACCGTATTTTCTTTCAGCATAATCGAGCAGAGTGATTGTGTAGTCCAGAATTAATACATGTGTTGTTTTTACGTTTTCGATGTAGTTCTTTTCTAAATGCTTACATATTCTAAACAACCGCTCCTTGTCGTCAATTGCAAGAAACACTCCACATATTAAAGCAATTAAGCGCTCAAGAATGTAAATGTCCTTCGTTCCTTCTAAGCGCAAGAAAACATCTATAAGAGTTTCTGGATATTTTCTTCCTATTATCACCAAGGCCTTTGTTGCTAAATCCCGTAAATATCTATTAGTAGAGGATAAAAGCAAGCCAATGAAACATAGTCGCCAATTGATATGCTCATTGCGTTCTTTACCAGATTCAAATAATTCAATTACTCGATAAAGATATGGAGTTACTTTGTCAGATTTCCTTCGAATGATCTCGCTCCAGCTTAAATCTATTTGACTGGATGTTAGGTTGAGCAAAACTGATTCCAATAATTCAGATAGAATAATGTTTTCATCACGTCTCAGGATTTCATCTGTTAAGCTATCAAGTAGGTAAGGCAGTATTGAGCTATCAGCAGAAATGGATTTGAAACTTCTTATAAGAGCTTCAACCCCTTCAGCCCTTGATACTATTATTCTCATGACTTGCAAGGATGCTCTGACGACCTCTTGATTGTCAATTAGTTCAAACAACTGCTTGCCTGTGTGTTCCGGAGCAAGAAAAACCATAGCTTTAAGAATATCTTCAGCAAGGGGATGTCTATCTGTCGGGTCTTTGGATGTGAGCTTTAATATGGCATCTTTAGATGTTAAGGCTGAAATAATTTCGTCATCATTTTTATTCTCAAAAAATAGACTTTTTGCAATACAGTAGCCACCTATGAGGTCATGAGTATATTCAGCGAATTCAATACCATTATGTATATTTCTAAAAAGCAAGCCTTCATCAATGATTTTATGTGTAACAGTGTCATGCCAAGCCACAACGGGGTTGGGGTCGAAATATTTAACAACTTCACCTGGAAAAACAATACCACGACTTTTATTGTCCCACAGACATGATGAATAATCATTGATACCTTTCGAGACTTGGCTTTTTATTAATGGATTGACATCTCCTTGATGAATTGAGATCCTATGAAGTATTTCAGTAACATAAGCATCAACTGCACGATAAATGCTGGTCTCATTGATCTCTATTGTATTCCCTTCATTCGCCTGTGAGAATATTTTCAGTAGGAGAGGATTATTAAAAAGTTCTCTGTCATAATCTTCATTTCGAGTGGTTATCTTGTACTTATTAAAATACTTCTTTATTGCTTCCTCAATATTTTCTTTAAATCCTTCTAATATTAAAAAATCAGGAATATCATCAATATGGTCTTCATCGAAAACCTGCTTTGTATAAGCATTCCTGCAAGTGGTAATAAGCATGACATTTGTGAACTTTTTAATGTCAGCAACGATATATTGCAGGTGAGGTTTCCATACCGATGCACTTGGCTGGGTTTCATTCAAACCGTCAATGATAATTGGTATCTTAATGCCGTAATAAAACCCTATGCTGTCAAGTATTCCTATAAAATTAGCAAAACTATTTGAAGCATCTATGCCAAGAAACGATGCAAGCTGCTTTTGAATAGCGTCTCCTGTTCCCTTGATTTCACTGGCAGGTATCAGAAGAACAGGCATGTTCTTTTTCAAAAGGTGCTCTGTCACATAACAAGCAAAGTTAGTCTTACCGAAGCCAGCCTCGCCAAATATATTAAAGACTTGGCGCGAAATATGATCTGTAAGTCTATATATTTTAATTGTCTTCTCCAACCAATATCCTGCTATCATGTGGAGATAGTTAATTAAATTCCATGCATATTCAATGTCTAAGTCATAGTCAATGCTTATGTCATCCAAATTGCTATGTCTTTCACGCAGCTTTGACTCTTCGATTAATGAATTAATCGTATCTCTGTTTGAATCCAATATCTTTAATAAATGCTTTATAAACTCAAGAGTATTCTCCTGCTCCTTGTACGCTCGCAGCTTATCGTGAAGAGACAGGAAACTATCAATTAGTTTCTTTAGGTTTTTAATGGCCTCTTTCTCATCATCAGATATTTTAGGTATTCCTGTTGAAGTGAGAAATTTATCTATGCCAACTCGATATAAATAACCGCCAACAAGCTTCTCTTTGTCTTCCAGTGCATGCTTAATTTTGTCATGAAGTTTATCAAGCAAGTCTTTATAAAAGATGGAGGATAAGATGTCCCTATCTGCCTTCCCCGGGGTATAAAGGTCTGTATCATATCTCTTTCTGAGTATGTCCAAGCGTTTTTTGGAATGATCTTCGAAGACTTTAAAGCTTAAGAAATTAGTTGAGCAATAGTAGTTAAAGATTGAACTATATCTTTCTGGTTCAGCGTGGGCAAAGCTTTCAAACAATGGTTTGTTCCAATGTATCACTCTTATGTCGGCCTTTATTGCTTTAAGTGCTTTTTCAAGCTCTTCAAATGGTTTTATGCCTGATGATGTTTTGGTATTTGAAAACAGACCAGGAGTGCATATTATCCATACCTTTAAATTTGGCTCATATTCAAGAGATTTCTTAAAACCATCAACTAATTCAGTTCTATTAGTTGAATCTAACGGGGAGTTATCTGGATCGGCCTTATTAAGCCAAAATTTTGCTTGCCATCCAATCACGTCTCCCGATTTCAGTGAAATGCCTTCGAACTCGGAATCTTTATCTATGGTAAGGTAAAACTCAGAACCTGGAGTATTGTAAAAATATTTCATAAACCCCAGCGATTTATACCTCTTAACGGCTATCTGATATACAAACTTCTCGAAAAAATCTTGTGGGGAGCCTTCTGCATTTTTTTCTAATTGATGCCAGTCAAGCTTAAACATATAAGGCTTCCTCTTCGGTCTTGCTGAAACAACATGTTATCTCATTATAGAAGTGGCAAGCCCCTTTGCACTCAGCTTTTTTGCTGCACCTTCTCTTGCAATGATTTACAACCTCATTCCTGTATCTTTTAAGCTTGTATTCCCAAATATCGGAAAACGAATATTCTCTCAGTTTAAATGTATACGCCTCCGTGTTATCAAAAGAACAAGGTTTTACATTAAGATTCTCATCTATGTAGATGGAAAATAAACCGCCCTCGCATGAATCAATATAGGTTGCATCAGTTTTCGTAAAGCAAAGCAGCAGAGGCACAAAACAGGCATCAAAACCTATTCGTACGGAACACTTAACATAGTCAATCTGCCTTATGAAATTCATCAGACTATCGCTCAACTTGAGAATGTCCGTCATGCTTCCTCTTCCATGTGGCTTGTGGGTAAGGAAAATAATGCTATTTAACCCTGAAAGGCTTTCATTATATCTACCTCTAAGAATATCAACGGCTTGAGAGATATTCTTATCGCTCAATACATAATGAATATTTGTCCTGACTGATTCTCTAAGTAATATTTTTGCCTTATCCAAATCAAATGCCTGAATGTCTGTAATTGACAATGCAACTGCTCCAACTCTGCCTTTGAAATAGCCTGCATAGTCGCTATCGAGATGTATCCCATTTGTAGTTAGATTCGGGACAATGTTTCTGATTATTGTCGCCTCAATGATTTGTTTTAACTGGGGATGTTCCAGCGGTTCTCCTCCTCCTATAGCAACTTGAAAGACGTTTCCCCACTTACGATGCTGAAGCTCATTTAGAATGTATTTATAATCCTCTAATGACATGAACGAAGCATTATCTCCGCTATCCTGATAACAGTAATCACAGCCTTTGGTACAGTGATTTGATATCGAAATATCAGCAAGCTCTGGCCACAGAGCAAAAGGAGGATTTTCTTGAAGGGATTTGCCCCAACGAAAAGTAATTCCTGTCTTTGTATCACCTATGAAATTGTATGATTTGCTCTGTCTCCTGATTTTCATAGCTAAAAAGTTTCTATCTGAGTTATTCCAAATCCCATAATGCCGCTAAGTTTTCCATCCATGATATATTCCCCAAGTATGTAAGACCATAATTCCTCGTCTGTCATTTTCTCGATAGGAGTTTCCCTGACGTCTTCTGTTAATGTTTCATCTGTATTGAATTTAATCCTTTTCGTAATTATCTCTTTGCCCTCAAGGAAAACGCATGTCCCATTCTTATGCATATCGTCACGAAGCGTTTTGATTATCTTGGCCTTGTTAGGGTCTTTTTCCTCGATATTATAAAATCTCGTATGAACATCAACCATTTCTTCACACATGGTCAATATGTAGCTCACAGAGCTGCTATTCGTAACAAAATCAGTTCTGATTTTCATATTTCCTCCTCAGTTCGCCCCAATTTCTGTCGCATTATAACAAGGAAGTTTGAAGGCGCGCAAGGCGGGGAGTTTACAGGTGGGGAGTTTACAGGTGGGGAGTTTACAGGCGGGGAGTTTAATGCATCTTTCTACGCGTAACTCGCGCCCGTGATGTATCGGCATATTCCGCGTGTTTCATCAAAAAAAATCAGTGGTGACAAATTCCCCATATTTCAGTACCCTTCGCTTTTGATCCATATTACCGCAAAAAGTCAAATCGTAGCATGTTGA
>CAZLRI010000143.1:0-3991 GCA_964561745.1 uncultured Pseudobdellovibrionaceae bacterium
TATTTTCCACAATTGTTGATAATACAGTATTTGCCGTAGCTGGATTAGGAGAAAAACAGGCATGCGAGCTTGATTATAAGGTTGTCACTGGTGAGGTTGAAGCTTCTAATAGGCACCCTGGGAAAATGCCGGGAGCAACTAACATAAAATTAAAACTGGTATTCAACAAAAGCAATGGTGAACTTTTAGGTGGTACTGCCAGAGGAAGTGATAGTGTTGGTGAAATGATTAATACCATCAGCGCATGTATTCAGAAAAAAATGACGGCCAATGATATTGCTCAATTCCAGCTCGGAACACATCCTGCGGTAACTGCATCACCCATTGCATATCAGCTGGTAAATGCCGAGGAGTTGGCAATCAAAAAGATATCATAAATAAGAGTAAAAGATAAATATGATCACATATTCTGAAAAACTATTACGTTATTTCTTTCAGCCAAAATTTGCAGGTACTATTGATAATGCTGATTCAATTGGGGATGTTGGTGATATTTTTTGCGGAGATTATCTCAAAATTTGGATAAAAATTGATGATGGTGTTATCTCAGATATAAAATTTAAGTGTTTTGGTTGCCCAGCAGCCATTGCTACATCAGAGGCGCTTTGCGAACTTGCACTAAACAAGAGCGTAGAAGATGCCTGTAAAATAACAGATGAAGCGGTTGCAGATCACCTTTTCGGATTGCCACCAGAGAAGTTTCATTGCTCAAATCTTGGGTCATCTGCGCTTAAAATAGCCATAGATAGTTATAATAAAAAGACTAACAAAGTCTGGAATGAATAAGATTGGCAGATTGTTTAGGTGTTTAAAAACACTTTCAGTTTACAGCTCAGAAAAAAAGATATTGTCTGTTGTCAGCAATAGTGAGATTCTTAAAAAAAGGAGGAAACATAGATGTCTATAGTAATTCCAAGGCATGTTTTTTTACCAAAGGAGTTGGACGTCACAAGGAAAAGTTGGCTTCATTTGAACTTGCCTTAAGACGAGCAGGAATATCACACTTCAATCTTGTGCGTGTTTCCAGCATCTTTACGCCACATTGTAAAATAATTTCAAAGCCAAAAGGTGTTGACATGCTCAGAAGCGGAGAAATTGTTTACTGTGTAATGGCTGACAATGCAGCTAATGAATCTGAACAACTGGTTGTTGCTTCCATCGGTCTTGCAGTTCCAACTGACAAAAACCGCTATGGTTATCTAAGTGAACATCATGCACATGGAATTACAATGAAGAAATGTGGCGATTATGCTGAAGATCTTGCTGCTTCTATGTTAGCTACGACTCTTGGATTAAGCGATGAAGATAGTTTAAGCTATGATGAAAAAAAGAAACACTGGCAGATGATGAAAATGATAGTCAAAACAACAAATATTACGCAATCAGCTATTGGGAAAAATGGTCTTTGGACAACATGCATTGCAGTAGCGGTTTTTGTGCCATAAATAAAATTATTTTCTTATAAATCAGTGCGTGTTTTAAATAGAAAAACGCCCATTTGTTATTGTAACAAACAGGCGTTCTCCTTTGGAACTGTGGGGGGCATTATTTCATGCATTCCCATTGATTGGGCTTATAAAAACTTCTCCATTCCGTGTCTCAATTAAATATTGTCCCATCTCATTTTCAGGCTCGGCAATGGTGACGCGGCTTAAGGCATGGCCAAAGGATCGCAAGGCAGCAGAGCGAGATGCTGAAGCATTTTCACCGTAAGGTGCAGCAAGACCTTGGATATTGCCATCTTCGTTCACTGCCACATGGACAACCACTTGGGTGTTTTCTTGTATTAAAGTTGAGCGTGCTGTGTTTTCAAGCGCGTCACTTAGATTAAAAGCATATTGCATATCGCTACTGGAGTCATCAGCGGTTGAAGGGTCGATTGCCACGACTTGATCATTGTCACTATCAGGATCCAATACCCGCATATTTCCTGGTGCAACCTCAATCATATGTTGAACAGGCTCTGGGTTTTGAGCCAGTCTTGCGCTGTAAGTATCTGTGGGACTTGAAAAATCATATTCACTTTCATGAGCGCGTATTGATGGTCTCACATAAGTGCGTGCGCCATTTAAGGCAAGTAAGTCTCTGGGTGCTTGATGATACTGGGATGCGCTCAGATGATCTGAGACTAAATCTTCCACTTCCCCTTCCAATCGAGTTGGTACTGAATCGCCAATACTGGGAAAGCGAGATAATCGAACCTGAGAAAAATTTTGCCACATACCAGCTATGTTGGATGAGCGACTATTCTCAAGGTGATTCAGACGCTCTCCAGCATGAGTGGGTGCTAGATATGAGCTTTGACCATCGAGATCTACCAATCCTAATGCACCAAATTCATCTTCTGTTGCAGCAGCTGCAGGTCTTGAAGCTTCGAGATTGCCTGACAATGCTCTGTCAATGCACTCGGAAACAGTTAGACCACTGCATGCGGTAGGTTGTCCTGCTTGAATAACTATTGTGTCGTTTGTGTGTCCCATATTACCCTCCCTTTTGTTTGTTTCCCCTTGTCTTTGTTATAAGCAAAGGTCATGCCAAAAAGGGTGTTTTTTTATCATATTGATTATCATAATGATTTTTCGTTATGAGGCGTATAAGGATGGGATAAAATGGGAGCTTTAGACCCCAATAAGGAGAAATAAGACTCCATAATACTCATGTTTTGGTCGATGGTTGGCTTGAATTTAAAATTTATAGGAGAATTGAATGCCTTTGCTGCCATTCATCATTGGATAAATAGAAATATTTTCAAAAGCTTTTTTGTGAAACCAAGCAGTACCCCAGCCAATTGCAGCTCCCCATGCAGCGCCAAACACAACATCTGAAACATAATGAACATCAGAATCTATTCGCGAAAATCCGATTGCAGATGCAACAAGAAATGCAGGCACGCCTGCTTTTGGACCATACATGGTTTCAAGAACTGCTGCTACTGCAAAACATCTTGAAGCATGACCAGATGGAAACCCGTATTTATGACCATTTGGCAGGTCTCGGTTAAAGGCTAATTTTAAACCAACAGTTGAAAGCTCAGTTAAGACCAAAGCTTCAACCATTGCTTCACCAACAAGCGCAGGTTTTTCAGCATGTGCAAGTTTGCTTATTCCAAAGAGAAGGACAGCTGATGTATCTACAACATAAAATTCACCAGCATAGTTTGCAAATGTATCAAACTTTCCAAGGCTTCTGTTGTTGCGAAAATGATTTGCAACATTCTGATCGATTTTAGTAGTTGCTGCAGCTGCTATTGCGCCTCCAAGCACTACAAATGCAGGCCAATTTCCAAATGTATATTTGATGTCATTTCCAAAATGGATGAATATTTCTTTTCCTGTGCCGGAAAATCCAGAGCGGGGAAGAGTAATAGCAGTAAGTATAAGTAGTGTGAAAATGAGGCGCTTCATTTTTTAGATCAAACCTCTTTATGTCTAAAGCAGGTGATTAGATGATCATTAACCATTCCAACTGCCTGCATATGTGCGTATATAATAGTGGAGCCAACAAACTTAAATCCGCGTTTTTTTAAATCTTTGCTAAATGCATCAGACTCTTTTGATGTTGGAGGAATTTGTTTTAATTCCTTCCATTTGTTAACTATCTTTTTGCCATCAATAAATTGCCAGCTATATTTATAAAATGATCCAAACTCTTCCTGAACTTTTAGAAACTCTCTTGCGTTAGTCACAGCTGATTCAATTTTCAACCGGTTTCTGATAATAGAGATATCTTGAATCAGGTTCTCTATTTTTTTTCTGGGAAAAGATGCAACCTTTTCAGCATCAAAGTTTGCAAATGCATTTTTATAACCTTGCCTGCGTTTTAAAATAGTAAGCCAGCTAAGACCAGCTTGTGCTCCTTCAAGGATCAGAAACTCAAAAAGTTTCTTGTCGCTCTTTATTTCAACTCCCCATTCTTTGTCATGATATTTTATATAGATTGGGTCTGCCTCACACCATCCACATCGCTGAATATTTTTCATAATGTGATGTCT
>CAZLRI010000143.1:4091-6367 GCA_964561745.1 uncultured Pseudobdellovibrionaceae bacterium
TGGCATTCAAATTCAAGTGGAGTGTTTGAAAATAAAAAAAGGGACATGAAGTTTGATGTTTTCATGTCCCCTTAAAGTTGATTTTAAAATTTATTAAATATCGAAATTTGTTCCTAAACCAATGGTAAGCGAATTAGCTGGAAGATAAATCTCAATGTCTTCTCCATGTCGTGATGTTTCTGCCGATTCTTCATGTGTGAGCAGGCGTTCATAAGTTAGTGAGATCAAGCCGGTAAATCTTTCAGTATTTGGTAATCTGAATATAAGACCTGCGCTTGCCCTAAAAGCAATGTCCGGCATGTTGATGCCTAAAAAACCTCTGTTACTAATAAAAATATTTCCTTCACCAACTTGCCCAAACCACCCAAGTCTTAATCCTGTGCTTAGTATAATATTTACAGAACTTTCGTGGTTTCTCCTCAATTCCGGTAAATTTCTGATAGTGAATCTCCTTCCACCTTCAATAATGCCACCGGCACGCATCAGATCAGCATCATCAGTTGGGTAATCCTCAACACAACTGTCATGATCACATGAGAGTATCGCAGCTCTGTTACTCCAATAATATTGCAAATAGCCGGCTATACGGCCAAACCATGCGTGTCTTCCTTGCTGATAATATGACAATCCAAGTTCTCCTCCTACGTTGCCTCCATAGCTTGTGGATGTAGGCTGATGGTAAGTTGGTGATAAGTCAGTTCTTGGAGGTTCATTGCTGGTGATAGGGACTGTTCCTGCAAGTGCATCTGATTGAACCCTTAGATCCAATGACCATCCATCAGGACCAAATGTTGTTGGTGTTTGTGTGACAACTCCACTGCTTTGTTCTCCTGTGCTAAACATAATATTTTCTCCTTTTTTTATCGTTGTGCGATGTGCGCATATCGCTCAGCACTCATCGTACAACTATATTATCGTTTCTTATCTGAAAAAATTGCTAGATTTTTTCTTATAATAATGCTTTTATAAATCAATAAGTTATGATAAAGAAATAAATGAACTTTAAACATAACAAAACCATAAAATGGAGAATCTATGAAAAAGACAATAATATTTTTTATGTTGTTTATGTTAATGCCGGTTTTTTCTTATGCTGCGCGTTTTAATTGTCTGGAAGGAAAATACAATTCTATTGTTGTTACTGCTCCACCTTCACACTTAAGTGATTCAAGAGGAACAGCAACTGTTCGTAAGGGAGATGGTGTTTGTTACATTAAATTAAAGACAAACAAAACAGTTCAAGAGTGGGAGATCAAACCTGATTCATTGGTTCAGAGGGAGATAGATTCATTAAGCGGCAGAGTGCTTGACGAAGATACTGCAACAAGATCAGGGGATGATTATCTTATAGATTGTGATAGATCAGGTTGTGAAACAGGAGATGCTGATGCTTATTGGAGAATATTTTCACAGCCGACCGAAGGGTTGAATCCCTTTGGTATTGCTCTGTTGTTTTATGGTCATGTGATTCCTGATGATCCAACTTCATCAATAGGTTTGATTAATAAATTTGTGGTTGTTGATACAAAATAACTATTTTATTTAACAGGCAATTGCCAGAGATATGTATCTTTTGAAATACCATCTGCAATTGCCTTATCTTTAAGCGCTGCTGCTTGATCATAGGTAAGGTGTTCGCCTATTACCACCATATATAATGAGCTGTCTTCAAAAGATTGATAAACATTTGCCGAGATGTTTGGGTATGTTTTATTTATCTGATTAGCCTTAAGTGTGGCTTGATTAAGATTAGTGGATTGACCGGTAATTATAAACCATGTGTTTTGCGGAAATGATCCAATTAATCCGCGCCAGATCTGTTGCGTTGCAGTTTCCTTTTGTTCGGCAAACTGTTTTGGGATTTGTGTATCAACGGGATCAGCATATGCTGGAGATATTATTGAGAAAGATGCAGATGGAGGTTCAGGTAACGGCAGAGGGGATATTGAATCTTTGACATTGCCGGCATTTATCATTGCTGTAATTAATGCAGGTGCCAAAATTCCAAGTTCGAAAAGTTTTTTCTTGTTGTTTTCATTATGCAGGCTTGCCCAAAAACCACCTATTCCAAAATAAACAAAAAAACGGAGAAAATAACCAAGCCCAACCAAAAGAGTGAAGTTAAGAAAGATTGCTTGATAATCAATTACCATGAGGTTCAGTATAAGCGGAATTGCACCGCCTATGCCACCGATCATAAATTTTTTCCATGTTTGCATATGTCCTCCTAGTGTTTGTTCAACAGAAGCTTGTTTGGGTTTTTGAAACAAGATTCT
>CAZLRI010000144.1:0-6366 GCA_964561745.1 uncultured Pseudobdellovibrionaceae bacterium
TCCAATGATTGTTAAAACAATTGGTATGATCGGCCATACACATGGAGTGAGAGACACAAGAAACCCAGCCAAAAACACAACAATAATGGAGAGAGCTATCCCCTGATTAAAAATAACACTTAGATCAGCTTGGTTAAGAAGCTTTGTCAGGCTGATTTCAGATGATTCGATCTTTGGTTTTTGTTGTGCATTTTGCTCAGGCTGTGGATTATTGCTGGCAAGAATATTTATATTAAATTTGATCTCATGAGTTTCTGGCTTAAAACAAAGTTTTTCCGAACAGCCCTGCATCTCTAAAACAGATATTAATTCAAGTTTGCTTTCTTGGAGTGATGATGGGACTTTTCCGGTTATTGTGATATTTAAGGCATTTTCATATACAGGCATTGTTTTTGAAAAATGCGGATCTTGCCTATCTATCGGAGTTGGAAAATCGACCTTTTCTATTATAACACCTTCTAGAGTGATAAAATTCAGATGCGTTTTATCAGCATATATAAAATGTTCTTTTGGAATTATGACTTCTACAATTGTTTCAAATCTCTCCCCTGCTTTAACATGCAAAGGAGTTTTGTCCCACATGACTGTAAAAGGTGTTTCATAACAAAAAGATTGTTTTGAAATTCCTGAAATTGAGCATGCGATTAAAAAAAACAAGCAAAATATGGTTAAATGTTTCATATTTCCTAACCCCCCATTTTTTGCAACATACTATATAGTAAGCACGTAATCAATCAAAACAGCTTGATATAAGTAAAAAAAGTATGTATCTATAAAATATCATGATTCGAGAAAATACCTTAATTATTAAATCAACATTAAAAATCGCCAGCACAATAAAAGCAAATGCAGTAATGATTCACGTGGATCCTCTGGATGATCTATATTATGAAGAACGCATAGCCAAAAATCTAAACATCATACTTATTTCACGCTCAAAAAGCAGAAAACTTAAAAACACAGATGAAACAAAAAAGACATTATCCAGTTATGCAAACAGTTATATCACTCTTCCAAAAATTCAGTTAACCAGAATTGCTTTAATTAAAGTTGCCACTACTCTTGGTTTATCAAAAGATCTAGTTAATCCCGGAGATAAAATTGTATTTTGTGTTGGCCCTAATAATGTAGGCATTCTTGATCTTATTCATATTGTGGACACATCAAAAGAATCTGAAATTACCGGAAAAGGTGTAACAAAACTTGCTGAAGCAGTTAAACCAGAACTTTTCCAAACTGTCCTAAATCTGGTTGTAGAACTTGCTGATAAGGGGCGAGAAGGTAAGCCAATAGGTACTATTTTTGTAGTTGGCGATCATGAAAAAGTGCTGCAGCTCAGCAAACAAATGATAATGAATCCCTTTAAGGGTTATGATGAAGAAGAGCGTAATATAATGCAATCTTCCATTAAAGAAACTGTGAGAGAATTTGCTGCTATGGATGGAGCTTTTGTCATAGGAGATGATGGCACTATATTAACTGCAGGCAGATACTTAGGGGCAGCAATTAATGAATCCACCCTTCCAAGAGGCTTAGGTACTAGACATTTTGCTGCAGCAGGTATCACAGCCTTGACCAAAGCAATTGCTTTTGTTATCTCCGAGTCCTCTGGAGATGTTAGAATCTTCAAAGACGGAAAAATAATGATGCACATTGAAAAAGGACCGGGGAAAAATAATCAGTAAAATTGTTTTAATCTTGAAAGGAGCGAATACTTATTATGACTAATGAGAGGAAATTTGATTTACGCACATTGAGTAATGGCATTAGAAATAACCTTATTGACGAAAAAGAGTATGAGAAATACCTTAAGTCATTGCCTGACTATGCGAAAAATGTTGATTACATTGAAGTGTATGAAGAACCTGAAGATTTGTTGCCTGAGAAAAACATCGGCGCATTGACTTTTAGCGCTGCTGAAGATGAGTAAGAGTGTTTTTTACAACTTTTTTTTCAAAAATTTCAGCGATATAATCTAAAAATTTTATTTTTATTTCATGAATGCTGGGCGTGTTTGTAGTTAGCAGAGATAACGAAGTAATCCCTCTGTCAGCTATCCCGCATGGAACAATATGTTTGTAATGCTCTAAATTACAATTAACATTAAAAGATAATCCGTGTTGAGTCACACCATTATTTATATGCAGACCAATAGCTGCAATTTTATCTCTACCTATCCATATGCCCGGATGAAGAGGATCTCTTGTGCCGGAAATATTATATTCAGCAAGAACCTTGATGCACAGTTCTTCAAGCAACCATACAAATTTTTTTATTCCTTTAAGATCTGTATCCTGAGTTTTATAAGATGTTTTAAGCATACTATCAATTGAGCAGATAAAATAACACACAAGTTGACCGGGTCCATGATATGTTATCCTGCCACCGCGATTAGCTTGTATGATCTCAATGCCCTGAGCTTTAATAGAATCTATTGAAGATTTTATATCTTCAGGACAAACGCGCTTTCCCAATGTAAAAACCGGATTATGTTCTAATAATAAAATCGTATCATTAATCTGATTTGATACACGCTTGGCATGCAACTCTTCCTGAATTTTCCATGCTTTGTTGTAAGAAATGCTATCAAAATTGATATGATTAATTAAATCAGAGGTCATACAAGAACCATCTCTTCTACTTCGCGGTAATGACCTTTCCATTCTTTCAATGTTCCATGAGGGATACCTGCTTTATTATAATTGATTTCAACAAAGGTCAGGCGCAAAAATCTTCCAATCGTACCAACTTCCAGATTGATCATTTCGTTCCAAATGCCACAATTGTAATATTCTTTGTTATCATAAAACTGTACAGCAGCAGGCTTATGTCCATGTCCAAATACCACAATTTTACAATTTGGATGATCATGTAAAACCGATCTTGCTGCACGATCCATCTTCATCGGAAATGAGAACTCTTTCATTATTCTGTGCAATTGCCTTATATTGAATCTCTCATTTTTATCAAGTCTGAATAAAATTTTAAGAAAATACACCAAACTATGAAATGCCACTCTGATCGCAAACTTTGTATCATGAATAAGAGCCCATCTGAAATAAAGTTTAAAAGGAAAAACCTTGTCAGCATAAGGTCTTTCGCTTTTTACCTGATTTAAAAAACGTATTACAAACAAATCTCCCCACGGCAAATTAAGGATCATCTCGCCAGATCCTTTTAAAAAAGGATGTTCGAAATCTATCCAATTTTCAGCAACATGTTGGTTCCCATGTTCAAAACAAACACCATCTTTAATATACTGAGGTGTTTCATGAACTTTTGTAGAACCTTCTATTGTATTTTTAACAAGGGAACGCACAGATGACCATAAAAGACCGATGTCATGATTCCCTATTATAAATACAATGCTGTGGTTTGGTTTTTTTGCAAACCTTATTAAGGCTTCAAATATAGCTGGATGTCCGTTCATTATTGCTCCGGTCCTTGCCAAAGCAACGCGTTCAGTAATAATTTGAGGATTAATCTCTAAAGGATCTACCTGTAATTGGTTGAAAAAATCTCCGCAGATAACAAGCTCGATCTCGGATTTTTCATATTGTTCTGCGCTATAGTAATCCAGAAACTCTGCAAATTTCTGGTCAGAGAAAAAATCTTCAAGATAATTTCTGTTTCCACTGGGTAAGACAGGTCCTTTTCCTAAGTGAAAATCACTTACAGCTAGTTTAATTTTCAAACGTGACATATGGTTTTTTAATCATGGTTCAATTTTCTGCTGTCATTGGAGATAATTTTAAGTCCGATTAAGACATATTGGGAGCCACTGATGATGAGAAAAAGAGCAGTGGCTATAATTAGTTCAGGAAAGAGATTCGCCATGGCAAAACCAGATATGTTGATTTCCGGATGCCACCAGATAAGCATGCCAACAATTGCTAAAGCAATTTGCAATAAAGTTGCAAACTTTGATGGCAATGTTGCTCTATAAGGCAGCTTAAATCGACGATATTCCAGATATAGGATTCCTCCTACGATCATAATATCCCGACATAATGCCAGTAAAAAAAACCATAATGGAAGCAAACCAGAGAAAAAAAGGCATATAAAACAGGTCTGAAGCAGAAGTTTATCTGCTAATGGATCTAATAGAGCCCCTTTTGTTGAAGGCTGTTTTAACATTCTGGCAACAGTTCCATCTATTAGATCTGTAAAACTGGCAACACTAAATACAAGAATAGCTAACGAAGGTTTTTTTAATATAAATAGGACAAAAAAAACCGGTGTTAAAACTAATCGTATGGTTGTTAGTATATTTGCTACAGTCATTATTAAGGTATTCCGAGTGTTTTTAGTTTCTTAATGTTATGGTTTAGTTTGTCATTCTCGTGCTTGCCCGCCTTTGGAGGGTCAAGCACGAGAATCCAGTGCTTTCAAACTTTGCCTTGATCCCACATCAAGTGCGGAATAACAACTTGTACATTTTTACAATAAATGCGCAATTAATACAAGCATGTTTATCACTTTGTGTATTCCTGATACTTATTTGCGAATTTGAGAGGCAATTCACAATCAACAAAAATATATTTACCAAAATGACGTTTAGTCAAAATATGCCCTACTTTGTAGATCATTGATAGGACATCTCCGTTTTGGTATGGAATTCTTAGTTTTATTCGCTGAAAGTTCTCTCTTAATAATTCGTCAATTTTTTCTATGAGATCTGGCATGCCTTTGCCAATAAATGTTGCGGGATCTATTTTTTTACGTCTTGATGATTTTTTGCAACAACTTTTTCACCAGCGGTTTTTACAAGCGATTCGAGCTCATTAAGCGAACTCTCCATCTGACCTGAAGTAATATTATCGCGCTTTATTCCAACGATCAGGACATTGTCATGTTTGTTCTGTCTTGAATGTTTTATGTATTTTTCTGACATATACAATGAAGTGCTAACATGAGAACCTAGTTACATTATGACCAAATAGTTTTTGAACATCAGCTACAAGTTGAAAAGACGGCTTTAATTTAAATTCAGAAGAAAGCTCCAAAATTGTTTCGGTTTTTTGTGGCTCTATAAAATGCAGATACACCGGACATTTGCCGGGAAATCTGCTGATTACATTTTTTAACTGAGCCAGATGATTTGGTGTTGTTTCATCTTTATGCAAAACAAAGTGTATGCTTTTTGTCAATCTTTCAGCCACATCATCCAGCGGGAAAATATCAGTGACAATAATTTTAACAGTCTCTCCGTCTGAATCCAGATTGCCAATAACAAAAATAGGTTTATCAGTTTCCTTTATCAGCAAATGAGTTTTTGCATATATATCCGAGAACACAACTAACTCAACTACGCCTTTTAAATCTTCCAGAGTAACAAACCCCATTCTATCGCCACGCTTTGTTGTTATCTCTCTGAGCTTTACACAAATTCCACCTAATCTAATCTCCTTTTTATCAGGAGCGTCCTGCGCTGTAACAGTGTTCGCATTTGAATATTGTTCAAGCAGATTTTCAAACTGGGTTAAAGGATGTCCGGTTATATAAAAGCCGAGCGATTCTTTTTCAAATGCCAGCATTTGTCTTTCCGACCATTTCGGAACATCTTTTAATTTTGGTTGGTCTTCAGCACTGCCCAATAGGTCAAATAATCTGGACTGACCGCTTATTTTATCACGCTGACGTGACAAACCATATTCCATTGCATTATCCAGAGACGCGAGAAGCGATGCGCGTGTTGCATTTGTATAATCAAAAGCACCGCACTTAATAAGGCTTTCAAGCATTCTCTTGTTTACTTTTCTTGAATCCACCCTTTCGCAAAAATCAAATAAAGTTTTAAAATTACCTTCGGCATTTCTTGCGCCAACCACATTTTCTATTGCCGCCTCCCCGACATTTTTTACAGCAGCAAGGCCAAAACGTATAGTCTGATTATCGATTGAATAAAAGTCGCGCTCGCTTTCATTCACATCAGGCGGCAGAATCTTTATTCCACGATTCTTGCAGTCACTGACATAATGCAGAATCTTATCTGTGTTATCTTTTTCAGTTGTAAGAAGCGCTGCCATATATTCAGTTGGATAATGAAACTTCAAATACGCTGTTTGATAGGAAAGAAGCGCATATGCGGCCGAGTGTGAATTATGGACTATTACTCCGTCAGCAACAAAATTATGATTTTTCTCCATTGTCAGGTCAAAAGTTTCTTTTAAACCTTTACTGGTAATGTTTTTTACTTCATCCCAATAGATATCTGAGCAAGCAAGATTTTGCAGTTGATTAGAATGAAAATATTTTCCGAGTTTTAAAATTGTATTCCGCCTAAAACCTCTTTTTACAGGATGATAACCGCCATAAAACTCTCTCATGGACAGATTAGTTTCTTTTTCAATTTCCAACCATGTT
>CAZLRI010000145.1:0-3459 GCA_964561745.1 uncultured Pseudobdellovibrionaceae bacterium
TTTAATATAGGTGTAAAAAAGGTGATAATTCTTGAAGAAAAGATGAGTAGTAAAGTGAGGATCAATACAAAACGTTCGTTTAGCGTTCCAATTAATTTTTTCATTCAAAAGCAACTAACATCATGTACTTTATATATCAAGAGGGAAGAGGCTATTTATTTCACAAATAACCCATTTCATGTTGACAATATTGCCTATTATCTGAGATAAAACCCTGTTTAGATTAAAGCGCTAAGGGGGCATAATGAAGAAAAAAGAGTTGGAACATTTTAGAAAAATATTGTTGCAGAGGCAGAAAGAACTAATGGAAACCGCTATGAACACGAAAGAGGAGGGACTGGGATTTGACCAGTCAGAGATGCCTGATGAAGTGGATTTGGCAACAACAGAATGGGGCCAGTCAATGAATTTAAGATTAAGAGATCGAGAATTGGTCCTTTGGAAAAAGATTAATAAGGCATTAAAAAAGATAGAAGAAGGAACATATGGTGTATGCGAGCGTTGTGAAGAAGAAATTACAGCAAAAAGATTAGAGGCACGTCCGGTTGCCGAACTTTGCATTAAATGCAAAGAACAATCTGAAAAGATTGAAAAAGGCTATGCTGATTAGAGAAATTATATTTTTTTATCTATTAAACCCGTGAATATTTCGCGGGTTTTTTTATGGTATTGAATAATCTTAGTCACAAATGTTTTGTTTTCACTAAATCCTAAGCTAGAAGCGAGTGAGTTAATATGAGGAGAGTCAAAGTTTAAAGTGTCTGACGAGCTTTCAGTTAAGAGCCTTAATCTTGATAAAACAGTGCGATAAAATAAATATATTTCAGATATCTGTGAGATTGTCTCATGGTCAACTGTAGATGTTTTTGTCAGTTCATTGATAATATAAAAACTGTTCTGTGTTCGTATGTCCTGAGATCTCTTTAGGCTCATTATCTGAAGGAGTTGAATTATATAATTTAATTCAAACAAGCTGCCTCTGCTGGTTTTAAATGAAAACTGGTTTTCATTTTCGATATCAGTTTCTTTTGTAGATTTTGATACCAGATGATCAATTTCTTTAATTAAGGTTTCTAGAGGTATGTTAATATTGTAAGCTATATTGGATATGCTTGAATTAACATGTTTTATAAATTCTTTGTCGCTAGCTATAGCTCTGCTTTTAAGTAATGCCAGTTTTCCCCAGACATCAGACGAGTCCTGATAATGTTCAAGAAATGTATTAAGAGTGGCAACAAGAGAGCCTTGTTTGCCTGATGGTCTGAGGTCAGAATCTATTTCATAAGCGCGACCATAGCGTGAATTAACTGAGATCAATGATATGATTCTTTGTGAAAGCCGGGTAAAAAATTCCGCATTGGTTATTTTTTCAGGACCTGTTGTATTGCCATTTTCAGAATATAGAAAACATAGATCCAGATCGCTTCCATAATCTATTTCAGAGCTGCCAAACCTTCCAAACGCTACTACCGCATATCTTGCCTTATCTCCATTTTTTTGCACAGGAGTTCCATAACGCTTAGCCAAGGAGTCTTTTGCTATATTCAGGGCTGCGCTTATTGTAACTTCAGCCACAAGAGTTAGTTTGTTAAATAAGTTAGGGGTTGATATCTTTCCATCAAGGTCGAGCCTTGACAATCTTTTTGTCTCTCGTTTTTTGAACCATGCAAGAGAATCAGTTTTTTCTTCTTCGTTATTGCAGGATTCGATATTTGCATTAATTGCCTCTTCAAGTTCAAAACGTTCATAATTAGTTTCAAATATTGAATTAAACAGCTTGTTCACAATAGTACTATGTTTATTCCAGTTATGTAGTAATAATGTTACTGCTTTGTTCGGATCTTGCTCACTTATTCCAAGTCTTTTAGCCAAATGATACTGTTCAGTAAAAGAGTGGGGGATATTATGTGTTTGGCGATCTTCATATATCTGGATCATATTTTCAAGAGACCTTAAGTACGAATAGGTTTCTAATAAAAGTTTGGCAATATGCGGATGTATCAAGTTGTGATTTGCTAATAAATTAATCGCTTCAAATGTATTAGTTACCTGTATTTCCGCTATTTTGCCGCCAAAGACCTGTTGAAATCCCTGCACTAAAAATTCAAGTTCCCTTATGCCGCCTTTCCCTAACTTGACATTATGAAAATGGCTGGTTTGTTTTGATTCATTATCTATTTTTTGTTTTAGTGATTTTAGGTGTGTAATATCTGCTAATGAAAGAGCTCTTCTATAAACAAATGGATTAACATATTCCAAGAAGCTTTTGCCGAGTTTCATATCTCCAGCAATAGGTCTGAGACGTATTAAGGCAAGCCTTTCCCAATCCTGTCCGAATGTTTCGTAATAGTGTTCTATTGCTTCAAGCGAGTTTGCCAGCGGTCCACTTTTGCCTTCAGGTCGTAAATCATGGTCTACACGATACACAAAACCATCTTCAGTAATTTCAGATAAAACCATACTGAGAATTTCAACAAGTTTACTAAAAAATTGATGATTGGATATTTTGCCAAAAGGACCGCCTGAAGAGATGCCTCTGTCAGATGAGTATATGCAGATGATATCAATATCAGAACTGATATTCAACTCTTGGCTGCCAAGTTTTCCAAGTGCCAATATGCAACCTGTGACAGGTATTGTTTGATCCTTAAACTCTTCAGCAGGATAACCATATCTTTTAGCGCAGATGTCATAGATCATGTGATAAGCTTTGTTTATTATTATATCAGCCAAATCGCTCCATAACTTTAGCGTATCATAAACCGAACTATTGCTATCAGATATAATGTTTATCATGTGGCGATATTTAAAATATCGGAGCAATTTTTTGATTTCCCCAAGATTGCCAGCATCGATATTGTCAACTAAAGATTCCAACTCATTTTTTATTAATAATGAAGTGTATGATTTGATCTGATCAGCCCAAAGGGGTTCTCGTATTATCTTTTCTGATAATGATTTGCTGCACTCAAGTATTTTTAATAATTTTTCCGAACCGCTTCTTTCCCAGTCAAATTGTCTTCCGGTTGCTTCCTGATAAGAGGAGTTAAATCTGCTTATCTGTATTGGAATATCTGCTGTGTTTGAATTAGGCATGGCAAAATATATATATTATTTGTTTTTATATGAGAAGTATTTTGTTTGAAATTAGCTTGATGATTCAGATGTTTGATAGTAAGGCTTTGTGCCAAAGCTTTTTAAAGAAGGAGATGTAATATGGAAGATATAATTTATAAATTATTGCTGAAATTAGGTGAAGATCCAAAAAGAGAAGGGTTAGTAAAGACTCCCAAACGGGTTGCTGATTCATTTGAGTTTTTGACAGAAGGATATAAGCAAGACCCCAAGGCGCTTATAGAAAACTCGGTTTTTTCAGATAAACATGAGGAGATGGTGCTGGTAAAGGATATCCCATTATATAGCTTATGCGAGCATCATCTGCTGCCTTTTTTCGGACAT
>CAZLRI010000145.1:3469-6365 GCA_964561745.1 uncultured Pseudobdellovibrionaceae bacterium
ATACCGAATGATAAGATAGTTGGCATATCAAAGATCGCCAGAATGGTTGACCTGTTTGCACGGCGTTTGCAGGTTCAGGAAAGATTAACAAACCAGATAGCAAATACGTTAATGGATGTTTTGAATCCAAAGGGAGTTGCCTGTGTGATAGAGGCAGAACATCTGTGTATGCAGATGAGAGGAGTTCAGAAAAGAGGGACATCAATAATAACATCAGCTATGCTTGGCGCTTTTCGATCCCGCTCTGAGACTAGGACAGAGTTTATGAATCTGATAAAATAGGTCATATTTTAATATATTTTTGATAATAAATGGTTCTTCCAGCAGATATCCATTTTTGGGCAAAAAAAGTTGGAAATGCATCATCAGAGCTAGTTCTAATTATTTCAGGATAAAAAGAATTAAATTCCTTAAACTCCTTAAAAGTTTCAGCAACACTCAGGGCATATTTTTCAAAATCTGTTGTAAAATATAGTTTCGCTTGGTTTTTAAGTACATTACAACACAATTTAATAAAGCTGGCTGATATAAGCCGGTTCTTTGTGTGCCTCTTTTTCGGCCATGGATCAGGGAAGTTAATATAAATAGCATCTATGCTAGCTGGTTGTAGAAAATTTTTGAGTGATCTTCTTGCGTCATCCTGTATGGTGACAACATTTTTCAGCTCTCTTTTTTCAACTCTTTTGATGAGCTTATCTACGCGCTTTCGTTTTATTTCAATTCCAATTACAACAGCATCCTTGTTTTGTTCAGCTAAGTGAAACAAAAAATCGCCTCTGCCCGGTCCGATCTCCACTATTGTTTGTTTAGCTTTAAGGCTCGATGCAGGATACATGAAAGAAGTAGTTACAACTTCTTGTGGGGAAACTGGTTTGTATGGGACAGTGATCATAAGCAGGGTACATAACTACAGGCGCGTTGAAAAAGTCAATCTATAAGTAGCGGTATTATTGATCTTCCTCATGTTTGTCGCAGTAAAAGAGTGTTCCTGCAACAACCATTGGGGCAGCAAAGACAAGGTTGAAGAATGGAATTATGAATCCAGCACCTAATCCAATTAGACCCCACTTATTTTTTGAAGCAAAAGAGATTCTGTTTTTAAGTGGTATTACTTTTCTTCCCATCGGCAGATCAGCATAAGCAAAACCCAGATCCCATGCGCCAAATATGAAGGTTAATGCAACGTAGAGTATTCCGCCTATTATTGGAATGATGTTTAATACAAAGAGCAGAACAGGAATAAGAATTAAAACCAGTCCCTTTATGGTTTCCATCTTAATTGTCCTTAACAAATCTTTGATCATTTTTTTAAATGAATATGAAGGCAATTCTTTGTTTGTTACCAAAAGCTCAACACGCTCTGACAATGCGTCGTTAAAAGGGGCTGCGACTATTAAACCAAGCACATATGATATGATTAAAACAAAGATGAGGCTTAATAAAAATATAATTATTTGGAACAAAAGGTTTATTGCCCATAAAATGCTGTCAAGAATGTGAAGATACCATGTTGTCGGGTTTTCAATGCCAAGCTGCAGAATGTGTGCAGATAGCCATGAATATATGTCTCCCAGAAAATGAAAGAATGTCGCCAGCATTAAAGCCAAGAGAATCAGGTTAATTAAAGTTGGAAGCAAAGCCCATGGCCATAGTTTTGGGTTGGCTATTAACACCTTGAAGCCTTTGAAAATATATTTAACGCCTGATATTAGTTCTTTGAGTCTAGACATATCAATTCTCTTAGCTTAAAATGCATTATCGTGCAAATGGAGAAAACAATATGCCAAACCAAATTAGGGATCTGGTAGATAATTATTTAATGCACTTAAGAGTGGAGAGGCATCTTGCAGCTAATACCTTGGAATCTTATTCAAGAGATTTAGGTTTTTTTCTGGATTTTCTTAAAACACAAAATGTTGCTGAAATAGAAGCAATTAAAGAACATCATATTCTTGGTTTCTTGATTGTACTTCATAAAAAAAAGATCAGCAGCAGAAGCGTTGCCAGATACTTGTCTTCAATGCGCAGTTTGTTCAGATTTCTTATTATTGAAAAAAAGGTTAAACAAGATCCAATTGCAAATATAGAGTCGCCTGCAAGATGGAAAAAATTACCCAAATCCTTAACAATGGATCAGATTGATCTTATGCTAAAAAAACCTCAGGAAGTTGATCCATTGAATGTGAGAAATTATGCTATTGCGCAGCTTTTGTATGCGTCAGGGTTAAGAATATCTGAGATTTGCAGCTTAACTTTGGAAAGATTAAATCTTCAACAAGGTTTTGTTTTAGTAATGGGAAAAGGATCCAAAGAAAGGGTTGTGCCAGTAGGTTCTGTAGCGCTCACAGCAATACAGGATTATATGGATGTAGCAAGGCAGAGTTTGCTTCATGGAAAAATAAATAATTTTTTATTTGTTTCAAACAAAGGTACAAAGCTGTCAAGAAAACGTTTGTGGGAAGTGATAAAGGCAATGGCCATTAAAACAAGTGTTGGCATAAACGTTACACCACACATGCTAAGGCACTCCTTTGCCACACATCTTTTAGAGAGAGGGGCTGACCTAAGAAGCGTTCAAACAATGCTTGGTCATGCTGACATATCAACAACAGAGATATATACGCATATCACAACAAAGCACCTGAAGGATCTGTATAATAAATTTCATCCAAGAGCGTAAAATATAATAATATCAAAGAGTTATATTAAAAATTCCTGACGCAACTTTCACATGTCATTCAACCGATAATAATAAGAGAGACATGAGACCAGAAAATCCCTCTTCATCTAATCCTTCCCCCTTGATGGGGGAAGCTAGATGGGGGTGGTGTTTTCCCCCTTCCTAGCCCTCCCCACTCCGCCAAAGGCGGATCAGCCTCTGGCTGAAAGTGGGAGG
>CAZLRI010000146.1:0-6365 GCA_964561745.1 uncultured Pseudobdellovibrionaceae bacterium
ATCTCCAGCAGTATTTAAAAGTTTTGCTCAAAAAAACAGCGCCAAATTTTTATGCACGGGTTCTTTTTTCTTGTTAAGAAATTGTCAATGTGGTACTTGGCTTTAAATTTTAACCAACAAATTTGGGGGTAAAAAAATGGCATATGTACCAACGCAGGTCTTTTTTACAAAAGGGGTTGGGGTTCACAGAGAAAAATTGCAAAGCTTTGAGTTAGCTCTAAGAAGAGCAGGAATAGCTCCTTTTAATTTGGTACGAGTTTCAAGTATATTTCCTCCAAGATGTAAGTTGATAAAGCCATCTCAGGGTATAAAACAACTACAAGCAGGGCAAATTGTAAATTGTGTGTTGTCAGATAATGCCACAAATGAGCCGCATCGTTTAGTCGCAGCTTCAGTTGGACTTTCTATACCAGCTAACCGTGATCATTATGGATATATATCAGAACATCATAGTTTTGGAGAAACTGATAAAATAGCCGGAGATTATGCTGAAGATTTGTCTACTGAGATGCTGGCAACCATTCTTGGAGTTAGTTTTGATCCTGACAAGTCATGGAATGAACGTGGCGGGCAATGGACAATAAGCGGAGAGATCGTAAAAACCATGAATGCTACTCAGTCAGCAATAGGGGATAAAAAAGGAAGCTGGAGCACCGTAGTAGCTGGCGCTATTTTTGTTCCGTAAAACCAAAGATCCACAAAAAATAATTGGGGAAAATGGGCAATAATTATTTTAATCTTCCAAAAGAATATTCAGATTATAACAAGAGTCAGGTCGTGGTCCTGCCTTGTGGGCTTGAGAAGACTACAAGTTATGCTAAAGGCACAAGCAGAGCTCCACAAGCTATATTAGAAGCCTCTCATCAAGTTGAATTTTATGATGAGGAATTGGAATCTGAACCATTCAAAGTAGGAATTCACACATTAAATGAGCTGAAATTTGAAAATATGTCACTTGAGAATTCTTTCAAGATGATTACTTCAAAGATTAGTCCTATTCTTGATGATAAAAAATTGCCTCTTGTAATAGGTGGCGAACATAGCATCACACCAGCTATCATATCTGCGTATAAAAAATTTCACAAAACAATGACGGTTCTGCAATTAGATGCGCATGCTGACCTCAGGGAAGAGTATGATGGTACAAAGCTATCTCATGCTTGTGCAATGGCTAGAACAAGGGAGATGTGCCCTGTGGTTCATGTGGGTATTAGAAATTTGAGTAAAGAGGAGGCTCTTTTAGTTAAGCAAAATAATCTACCTGTATTTTTTGCTTATAAAACACATAATGCTGCTAACTGGATTCAGCAGGTGGTCTCTTCTATATTAACAGATGATGTTTATATATCTATAGATGTTGATGCATTTGATTCATCTATTATGCCAGATACAGGCACTCCAGAGCCCGGAGGATTAACATGGTGGGATGTAACTGGTTTAATAAAAGAGGTTTCAAAACATAAGAAGATTATTGGATATGATATTGTAGAACTCTTGCCCAGACCTGATCACCATGCTTCAGATTTTATGATAGCTAAACTCGCATATAAATGTATAGGATATTGGTCTAGTGCTTTGACAATTTAATTCTCGTTTGTCATTCCGGACTTGACCTGTGCCCGCCATCGCAAGTCCAATGACTTGTTCAGGCGTTGCGGGCGGGTCCGGAATCTAGTTTTTTTGGATCCTCGGGTCAAGCCCGAGGATGACAATCATTCCATGTAAATTAAATTGATCAAGCACTTGTGTATAGCCTTAAGATAAAAATAAAATTACCAAAGACCAAAAAATCTTAAATTTCAAATAATTATATGAAAAACTTAAAGTTAATTATTACGTATATCTTTGTTCTGTCTATTGTGTTAGGGAATAGGGCTTATGCCTATGATCTAAAAGGCAAAGTGCATGAATTAAAATTAAAAAATGGAATGAGATGGTTGCTAGTTGAAAGACATCAGGCTCCTGTGTTTTCTGGCATTGTTATGGTTCGTGTTGGTGGTGCTGATGAGGAACAGGGCAAAACCGGATTAGCACACATGTTTGAACATATGGCTTTTAAGGGCAGTTCAAAGCTGGGTACATCAGATTTTTCAAAGGAAAAACCTATTTTAGATCAGATAGAACTGACAGGAGAGGAAATAACAAAGCAAAAACTACAAGCAGATGCTGATAAGAAAAAATTAACAGACCTTGAAACCAAGATGCAAACGCTATCTAAAAAAGCTGCCCAGTATCAAATAAAGAATGAAATTTGGGAGATCATGTCGAAAAATGGTGGAAGTGAAATGAATGCATTTACGAGTAAGGATATGACAGCTTATCACTCAAGCATGCCGATTAATAAGCTTGGTTTATGGATGGATATTACATCTCAGATGGTTGAGGATCCGGTTTTTAGAGAATTTTATACAGAGCAGAAAGTTGTATTAGAGGAGAGGCGGGATAGTATTGAAAACGATCCAATAGGAAAAATTTTTGAGAAGCTTCTTAAAACAGCATTTTCTGAAGGTCCATATAAATGGCCTGTTCTAGGAGAATTAAACGACATAGAATCATTTACAATCTCTGATGCAAGAGATTTTCATAACCGTTATTATGTTGGCAGTAATATGGTTGGCGTGCTTGTTGGAGATTTTAAAACTAATGATGTAGAAAAACTTATCAAAAAATATTTTGAAGGATTTCCAAAAGGAGATCTTTCAAAAAATAAATCTTTTTTTAAAAGTGATGGCGGAGGAAAGGTAACTATAGAATTTGATGCAGAGCCGGCTGTTGTCTTAGCTTACCATAAATCCACTCTTCCTAACTCAGATGAATTTGTTTTTGATGTAATGCAGGTTTTGTTATGTGATGGTCCAACAAGCCGTCTGCAAAAACAGCTTGTATATGATGAACGAATTGCTACTTCAGTGTATTGCACAGACTCCTATCCTGGGTCACGCTATGATAATTTGTTTTTAATATTTGCAGAACCAGCAGGCTCGCATACTACAGATGAACTAAGTAATAAAATAAAAGAAGCAATGGACCGGCTTAAAAAAGAGATTGTTCCAAAGGATGAATTGGACAGAGTAAAGAATAAAGTTGCTGCCTCAATGGTCTATGCTTTGGAAGAAAACAATGAACTTGCTATGCAGCTGGCAACATTTGAAACAGTCTTTGATGATTGGAAGCTTCTGGTAAATTATCCAAAATCTATTGAGCGAGTTTCTCCTCAGGATATCAAAAGGGTTGCGAAAAAATATTTTAATGATGAGTTATTAACCGAAGTTGTTAGAGAAAAACGCAAAGGTAAATGATGTCAAAGATAAATCAGTATAGAAAATTTTTATTATCATTACTTATTGTCATATCTGTTTTTCTTGTTTCAGCAGGGGAATTGTCAGCAATAACTTATGATATAAGCGAACTGGAAAATGTTCCAATGCCAGAGTTTTCAGAGCCTAAGGTTACTAAAGGTGTTTTAAAAAACGGCATGTCATATTTCTTTTTGGAGGATCATGAGCTGCCTATAGTGCGTGTTGGAGTGATAACAAAAGTTGGTAGCATCTATGACCCTGATAAAAAAATTGGACTTGCGTCTCTAACCGGAAAACTCATCCGAACCGGAGGCACAAAGAAACTGCGTTCCACTGAAGTTGATTTGATGTTGGATGGTTTGGCTGCAAACATTGCCAGTGAAATCGGGGAAGAAATGGGAACTGCAACATTGCATATCCTGTCTGCACGGTTCTATGATACTTTGCCTGTATTTTTTGAAATGATTTTTCAGCCGCGATTTGATGAAACTAGAATTGCACTTGGGAAATTGAGTATAATAGAAGCTTTGAAAAGAGAGAATGATTATCCATCTCAGCTTGCAAATAGGAACTTTGATGAGTTGTTATATGGTAAGAACAGCCCATGGGCAAGGATTCCAACAAAAAGTACATTAAAAAATATTACAAGAGAAGATATAGATAATTTTCATAAGCAATATTTTCATCCTAACAATATGATCTTGATTGCTGCTGGTGATTTTGATGAAAACAAACTTAGGGAAATGGCGGAAAGTTTAACTAAAAACTATCCCAATGAACCAGTTATCTTTCCTGAAGTTGCTTCAGTAGAAAAATCTTTTAAACCCAAGTCTCTTTTTATAAAAAAACCATTGACCCAGTCTTATATAGGAATGGGGCACTTGGGCATAAAAAGACACAACCCAGATAAGTATGCCATTGATGTAATGAATATGATACTTGGAGGAGCTCCATTTAAGAGCAGGCTGATGGCTGACATACGCACTAACCGAGGTTTAGCATATAGTATTTCAAGTTATTTTTCTGCAGGAACTGTATATGGAATTTTCAAGGTAAATGTTGATACAATGGCGAAAAATTCAAACAAGGTCAGGGAATTGATAATTCAACATATTAAGCAAATGGTTGAAGGGAAAGATATCAGCGAAGAGGAAGTGGATTTTTCAAAAAAGACCATACTTAACCAACTTATATTTAGTTTTGACAATCCATATAAGATTGTATCCAGAGCAGCTAGATTTCATTTTTATGGATATCCTGAGGACTATCTGCATATCTATCGTGATAATATAGAAAAAATCACTGTCGAAGACGTAAAAAGGGTCAGCAAGGAGTATTTGCACCCAGATGGTCTGACTACAGTTGTAGTAGGACCTTGATGCATTAATATTTCTTCAAATACACTTTTACGCCGCGCATGGGGAACGTAATGATAGATTTAAACAATCGCTGTTTCCATGTTGTAATTTCGGTTAGATGACAATCATATTTTTCCATCTTCTCTGCTGGTATTGTAGCTGTTGGAAAATATCCGGTCTTGGCACCTAGATATATGGCCACTACATCCAGAATACCAAAAAGTCTTTCAAATGCATAACGTCGCACATCACCGACATACGGATTTTTCTTTTCGTATCCGCGACTCTTAATATATTCCCATGACAAGATCCCGACGTTTGAGGGAAGAAGCGTACGGATTGACCGCAGATAGATAAACTGACGCGCGCCAATTAAATCTGATACTGGTTTTGATTTGCATGCCTTTAGCAGTTTCATTGGAAGCTCTGCATACATTAGATCCTGCCTTACGAAAATCTTCCAAAGGTTGGAGTTGTATGGCTTGGGTAAATATCCTTTGTTGTTTATCTCCAGATGGATGTTGCCCCAAATATCCAGATATATGCAGCCGTGTTTCACCTTGTCCCAATCGATTAAATCCATTTCATCTTCATCTATGACAATAATGTTCTTTCGAAGAATTCTCTTGATGACTTTCATATAAACGTCATGATAATAAATTTCATATGATACAGCAACGAATAATAACATATCTATTTGTTCCTGCGACAAAGCGGCGTTTCATTGACCGCATGGTCAAGGGGGGTGTGCAATATCCAGATTGGCTCATATTTGATTTCGAGGATGCAATCAGGGATGTCTTTGATCTGGAAAACGAAGGCTCCCTGAAATTGTCAGCAAGGGAGACGTTGACATCGTATCTGCCGTTCCCAGATGATGTTCGAAAGAGATATTTATTGAGAATAAATGCTGTGGGTAGTTCTCCATTTGAGGCTGATATCGAGTTTCTCAAATCAACAAAAAAATACCCGCCTTATGCTGTAATGCTTCCAAAGGTAGAAACAGCAGATGATGTGATGGCTCTGGAAATTAGATCTCCATCAACCATGAAGATCATACCTCTAATCGAAAGTGAAAAAGGGGTACAAAATATTGATTCAATATTGAAATCATCGAAGAAGATAGATTCCTTTTGCTTTGGTCATATGGATTATTTTTTGGGAAAAAAGAGATTTCCAGTGCCAATGACAGTAAAGGAAAGCAGGGAGCTGGCTGACACTATAACAAAACTGATCAATTCTGCGCGCAGAAATAATAAAGAATATATTGATATGGGTTACTATTATTATGGAAGATGGGAGGATCTTAAAACCCACTGTTCATATTTGACGTTTATATCAAAAGGACAGGTGCGTATCGGAAAGTTAGTTATGCATCCAGAACAGATAACAATCCTGAACAATATGGACATGAGCATTCCCAGTGAGTATCCACTGACTATCTCTAATGACCATATTATGTCGAAAACAAAAATCAGGGACTATGCAAAAAATATCGTCAAAACCTATGAGAACAGACCCAACAAGACGGTGGGTGTCTGTATGATGGGCGATATCATCTTGACCCCGCAGTTATATATTTTGGCAAAGAATTATCTCAAGAACGATGTTGTTCGTGATTCGTGAATCGTCGTTCGTAATTCGTGCAATACAATTCCCTCCCACTTTCAGCCAGAGGCTGATCCGCCTTTGGCGGAGTGGGGAGGGC
>CAZLRI010000147.1:0-6344 GCA_964561745.1 uncultured Pseudobdellovibrionaceae bacterium
GGAAAGTTGGATTATAGCAAAGTCGGGTTACCCATTTGAAATGAGAAAGAACCGAATATTTTTTAACAAGATTTTTTCAGACGGAGAGAAAAGATTCTACATTATCGATGATTATTTGGGAGGTATTTATCCTTCCTATCATCGTTAGCTGATATGAATCAGCTAATATTTTGAAGTCAAAAACAAATAGACATTGTCCATCAATTGTATTGCCTGATTTTGCAATTCAAGAAGATCAATATCCTTGAGAGGAATTTGGAGTTGCCCGCGCACCGTGTTTGAACAATGAAGTCCCTGCCTCACCCATCAGCTGTTCGCATACTTTTATGCAATCACTTAATCGACTTTTTGTAATAAATTCATCTTGGGTCTGCTGCAATTGATTGCTAAGTTGTTCTGTCAATAACGCCATTTTTACAATATTGAACCAGTCTACATAATGGGTTATTTCTGTCTGCCAGCGATGCGGTTCATTAAAGCTTTTAGCTAATGCCGGAAAGTCAATGGGATAGCTATCTTTATCATCTCTCTTTTTCAGGATACCTTTGTTTTGAGCCAGTTGTTGAACGGTTCTGTAAATAGAAGAATGATTATAGTGCAGTTTATTAGATATCTGCGGCAGAGAAGGAAAAAAGATAGCTCCTTTTTGTTGTTCAAACAGAGATCATCTGACGGAGCAAAATAACTCCTGTCTCTCAATTTCTCCTCAAAAAAGGAAAAAGGTATCCATATCTCACCAAAATCACACTTCAGTATTGAATCATTCCTACATTTCGATTAATCTCTGATTATGAATACAATAATAAATTTTTTAAACCAGATTAGCGGCTTTATCTGGGGCATACCTCTCATCATCCTCTTGGGTGGAACTGGAATCTTTCTGACTATAAAGCTAAAAGGAATACAATTCAGATTTCTCGGATATTCATTAAAACTCGCATTTGTAAAAAGACATGAAAGCGGTGAAGGTGATATAACACACTTTCAGGCTTTAATGACCGCCCTTTCTGCAACTGTGGGAGTAGGAAACATAGCTGGTGTTGCAACTGCAATTGCAGCTGGAGGGCCTGGCGCACTTTTCTGGATGTGGATAATCGGCTGGATTGGAATGGCAACAAAATACGGCGAAGCAATTCTTGCAGTCAAATACAGAGAGAAAGATAAGAACGGAATGATGTGCGGCGGTCCTATGTATTATATAACAAAAGGATTAAATGCACCAAAACTCGGATTCTTGTTTGCGCTGTTCACAGCCATTGCTGCCTTTGGCATCGGCAATATGGTGCAGGCAAATACTGTGGCTATTGCTGTTAACAGCTCATTTGGAGTTTCAACATGGATAACTGGCATTGTAATCTCAATCGCAACCGGGCTTGTTATTATCGGTGGAATTAAAAGCATAGGCAGAATAACAAGCATTATTGTGCCATTCATGATAGTTGTATATGTACTTGGCTGCGCAGCAGTTTTGATTGTTAATTTTTCTGTGTTACCTGCAGCTATTGTTTTAATTGTAAAATCAGCTTTTACTCCTCATGCTGCTACTGGAGGTTTTGCCGGAGCAACTGTTATGATAGCGTTAAGATATGGATTTGCCAGAGGCATATTCTCAAATGAATCCGGATTAGGAAGCTCCCCAATTGCTGCTGCTGCTGCCATAACTCCAAACCCTGTAAATCAAGCGCTTGTTTCAATGACACAAACATTTATTGATACAGTAATTGTTTGTGCTTTAACCGGCTTGGCAATTGTCTCAACCGGCTTATGGCAAACATCTGGGCTTACTGGAGCAGCGCTTTCCACACAAACATTTAATCAAACCCTGCCAAATAACATAGGGCATTTTATTGTTGGCTTTGGGTTAATCTTTTTTGCTTACTCAACAGTACTAGGTTGGGAATATTATGGCGAAAAAGCTATTGAATATATATTTGGGACAAAAGCTATTATTCCTTACAGAGTATTATGGGTGCTGGCAGTATTTTTTGGAGCTATTGTAAAACTTGAATTCGTATGGTCATTTGCTGATATTGCAAACGGTTTAATGGCAATACCTAACTTAATAGCGTTGATCGGTTTGTCAGGGGTTATAGCAAATGAAACAAGAAAATATCTGACGCAAAATGCCAACCTATAGTTGGGTCCCTCTAAAAACTATCTTCTACTGCAAAAACATACTCTGGTCTGCGACTTCGTCAGATTTTACAAAAAGTGCTCAATGTAGCGCTGTGGCTACACCTCCGCGCTTTTTGCTCATCTTCCTCGTCTCGGCACAGATTATGTTTTTTCGTAACGAACATAGTTTTTAGAGGTGCCTAGTTATTAGTTTGTCATTCTCGAATTCTTTATCTGTCATTCCGAAATTGATCTACCCGCAAAAAGGTAGCCGCACCCTTTTCCGTCCAAGAGGCGAATCCCCTCCAGAGGCGGGCAGGCGCCCTTCGGCGGGAAAGAAGACACGGAATCTCTGGATCCCGCATCGAGTGCGGGATGACAGGCTTTGTTGCACGAACAACTAACCATTATATTCAGATACTTCCTGTTCTCCATTTAAAACCCTCAGAGCACCATCCATAAGCGCATCTGTTTCAGATTCACCCGAATATACAAAAACCGGAGCAAGAAACTGTATCTTGGATTTTATATATCTAACAAGCTTTGCACATCCTGCATATTCGCCTGTTAAAGCAATTGCATCAACACGACCGTCCAATGCACCTGCCAACCCCCCAATCTCCTTTGCAACTTGATATCCCATAGCTTCAATTACCATCGTTGCTTTTTCATCTTCTTCATTAAGCATTTTATCAATATCCTGCACATCTGTTTTTCCTAAATAAGCAAACACCCCTGACTGACAATGTATCCTATTAAGAAGCTTTTCTTCACTGGCATCTTGTTCAAAACATAATTTAATCATATCAATCATAGGCAACGAACCAGCACTAAGCGCAGAAAAAGGTCCATCTCCATCTAATGTATTATTAACATCCACAACCCTGCCCTGTTTATGAGCTCCAACAGATACTCCATCTCCAATATGCGCAACTATGACATTTATCTTGTCATAATGTTTCCAGAGATTTTTAGCCACTCTGCGCACCACTGCTTTATGATTAGATGCATGAAAAATGCTTGCGCGTTTAATTTCCGGCAACCCTGTCATTTGTGCGATATCATCCATTTCATCAACAACAACCGGATCAATAACATATGAATCAATTTTATTTGCCTTTGCTATGGCATAAGCAATTGCTGCACCCCAGTTTGACGGATGGTTACGCCACGCATTATTTTTCAAATCCTCCACCATTGCTTGTGTAACTTTATATGCCCCGCTTTTGAGTGGCTTCAAAAAACCACCACGGGCTGCTATTGCATCTATTCTAGACAGATCAACAAGCTCTCTGGCAAGTTTCTTTGAGAGTTCCTCTGTAATATATGCAACATGTTCTGAATAATCATCTTTGGAAATAATAGAATCAAATTTATGTTCTATCATTGTATCAAATACTTTTATCCTATCTTCAAAAATCATTGCCCTTGTGTGAAGTTGGCTTGGGCAAATCGCCAAAATTCTAAAGCGTTCGCTTTTTACCTCTCTGCTTATAGCTCCCAACAAAGCAAGCACTATAGATGGAACAACCCACCCTAATCCACTCTCGGTAAATGGAATAGCATTATATATCTGATTCAGAATGTTCCACTCCAAACCACATCCTTTTAGAGCTTCGATCAGACCAACAGAAAAGGCGCCTAAAACAGCGCCTCTCCATACATTCCTCTTTTTTATCCTGTCTCCAAAAAGGGTTAATATAACAAGCACCATAACAGTTGGATAAAGAGTTACAAGAGGAGGCACTGCTATCTTAACTATTTTTTCAACTCCAGCATTTGAAAGAAATAAGCTGACTAAAGCAACAACTATACAAACAGCTTTATAGTTAAGCATGCCGTATGACAGCTTATTAAAATACTGCCCGCAAACCACTGTTAAACCAATTGCAGTTGTTAAGCATGCCATTGCAACAGCAATTCCAAGAACAACCGTACCATTACTGCCTAAAAGTTTTGCAGACATGGTAACAAGCAGCTCTGTTCTTGATATGTCACCCATCTTACCACTAACAGTTGCTCCTAAATATAAAAGCCCGCAATAAACAATGAGTAAACCAATGGCAGAAACTATACCTGCTTTTACAATAGCAGATACCTGCTTTTTTTTATCAAATATTCCCTTGCTGCGAAGTTCATTTAGCACAACAATTCCAAAAATTGTAGCAGCAAAAAGATCCATAGTCTGGTATCCCTCAATAAAAGCGACACCAAACGGATTTTTCATTCCAGTTGAGATAGGTTTGGCAATTGGCCAAAAAATTCCCTTTACTATTAAAATTGCCAAAGCTCCAAGAAGTGCTGGGGTTAAATATTTTCCTATGCGGTCAATAACTGAGAGAGGATTAACTGCAAAAAAGATTACTATTCCAAAATAAAGTACGGAAAACATCCATGAATTAAGCCACGGGAAATTAGGGGCTATACCAAGCTCAAAAGTTGTAGCACATGTTCTTGGAATAGCCAGCAGAGGACCTATGGCAAGCATAATTACAACAGATAAAAGTTTGGCAAATCTGGTATCTATGCGCCGAGCTATAACATCCAAACCACCATCAGCTTTTGCAACAGATAAGATACCCATTAAAGGCAGGCCAACTCCTGTTAAAACAAATCCTGCCATGCAAAAAAGATAGTGATCACCTGAAAGCCTTCCCAAGGTTGGCGGAAAAATCAAATTACCTGCGCCAAAAAACATCGCAAATAGCGCAAAACCTAAAGTTAAAATATACATTAAACCCCCGTATTAATATTATCAGATGGGTTCTAGTTAATAACAGCATGTTTTGCAATTCTAAAAACATGAGACATGAAATCCTATTTATAATTTAGCATTTTTTCTTTGTCCTTATACTGTTAATTTGCTATGGATAGAATCCAAAATAGAAACTTTAACCATAAAAGGGGGGAACATGAAAAGAAATATGCTATTAGCAGGGATGTTTATCTTAATAGCAACACTTGCAGCATGTGGTAGCAGCGGTTCATCTAACGACAGCGACACAAGCGCAGACATAACCACATTGGATCAGCTGCCAAGAGCTACGTCACCTGTTGTTGCAGCCAGTGGCAACATTGCTGTTGCAAACTTAGGCAGGGCATCGGGCGTAGAAAAAACAATGTCATTAAATCCTGAAACACCTCCGACTTTTGACAGCACAAAAAGTATGGCTGCATGTGAAGCCTATAATCAAACCGGTGAAATACTTCAGTCAGCAGCACAAGCAGATATGACACTCTGTTATATTCAGAACCTTGCAGCACTCAATTCTTTTACCGGAATTGATATCTATGATGGAAATTATCATGTTTTTGATTTAAGCATATCAGGAGATGAAGGAGCTCCGGATAAAGTAAAAATGAAAATTACAAAAACAGGCACTGTAATTACGGGATTTGAGATGTTTGCTTGTCAGGATGGAACTCAGCAAGAATATACAAGTCAGGCTATTACAGCATTAGATATTAACATGATTGAAAAAGGTATTTTTAGCAGTGCACAAGGAAGCGGACGTCATTCAGTTACAGTTACAGGTGATTTAAATACAGCCGGTCATTTCACCTCCAAAGAGATAACAACACAGAATTCATGGACATCAGCTGATACTTCTACAAATAATGGGAGCATGTTAGCGACTCAAACATCTGATGAAATGACAATACAAGGAGCAAGCTTCGGAACTTTTACCGGAGGATCATATTCTAATCGCGTTTACTCAGTTTCCAATTTTATTGATGCTAACACAAGCACAACAAATTATGATATAAGGCTTACTGCAATAGGAGCTGGCGGAGCCAACACAATTAATGCCTCTGGTGATTGGTCTGGAACTTCTATTGAAGGATGGAACACTGATTATGAAACAGATAATACAGTTGCATATTATGAAACAGCAGCAGGCGCAACACCACCGGGAGCGCTTACAACCGCACCTACTATTGAATTTACAGGTGCTCAAGTATGGGATTGTGGAGACACATCTGAAGCAACAATCACTGGCGATCAGACAACACTTGGAACTGCTTGCGCACAGTTCGGTTCAATGAACCACACATGGGTTAATTGTTACGAACAAATTGGACCAACCGAACCAACAGGTGAATAAGATCTAAATTACGTTAATAAAAAAGAGGTCCTTTGTAAGGGCCTCTTTTTTTGAATATATCATCCTGTGGCTTGGAGACTGTGTCGCAATTGCTTTTTTGCTCTTTTTTGTCATTCCTGCGCA
>CAZLRI010000148.1:0-6329 GCA_964561745.1 uncultured Pseudobdellovibrionaceae bacterium
CCCTGCCTACGTTTTAGCCATTTTTTACTGCTTTCCTGAGGGGGAAGTTCCGTTACAGTTGAAAGAAACGAAGACGCTTATAGTCTTCAGGTTGGTGCAGATGGAGAAGGGGCAAGAAGTAAATCCAATAACAGGTCAGGGAAAATCACAATCAGGTTACAACAAACAAGTGATTTTAATGACATTCTATCAGCGTTTGCCAAGGCAGATGAATTGACGGATGCCGGGCTTGTACCTGTCATGGTAAAAGACGGAAATGGACGCACACTTTGCGCGGCTGAAAGTGCTTGGATTGTTAAAATGACACCAGTTGAGTTCGCAAAAGAAGCTGGTGAGAGAGAATGGGTTTTGGAAACAGATAATATTCTGATATTTGTCGGAGGTATTTAATGCAACGATCAACAGAGTTTGCCGTTGGAGATAGAAGATATCAAACAACGCAATATCCAGCTACTAAAGGATTGAAACTACTGACTCGTTTATCCAAGATTGTTGGAAAGCCTCTTGGTATGTTTGCATCCAGATTAGATGAAAAAGCAACACCAGATTTAATAGGAAATGCTATTGAAGCTATGCTCGCTCAAGTTGATGAGGAGATCGTCGTTAAACTGGTTGATGATATTTTATCTTCAACTCAAATCATCGAAAACAGCACATATCGGCCTATAAATTTCAACATCGATTTCGCTGGCAGTTATGGACATCTGTTTAAAGTAATTAAAGAGATTTTAAGTTTTCAATATTCGGATTTTTTCGGCGAGCTGGCCGACGCCAGCGCCATACTTCGGCAAGACAGCACGAAACCAAGCACAAAGATCAAAGCGAAATAGAAAACGATTTATTATGGCCTGTGTGGCGATGTATTCTTGAGCGTATCGCTACTTTGAAGGAAATCGAAACGCACTGGTCAATTGATGATTTGATGGACGCAAATGAGGCTCTGGATGTACAACAAAATGCAGTTGAAAAACAGCGGGAGGAGATCGAAAGAAAAACCCGTTATAAAGGCAGACCATGATTGTCAAAGAAATTTTTGCAAAATTTGGATTCAAAACAGATGAAAAAGCATTATCCCGCCTAGAAAAAAACTTAACATCAATCAAGAGGCTTGCGCTAGGCGTGTCGGCTGGCTTTACTGCAGTTGGAGGGACGCTTCTTGCAATCACCAAAAGTACCGCTAACTATGCCGACGAGATAGGCGAATCTGCACAGAAGATTGGAATTTCAACCGATGCCCTCCAAAAATTTAGATATTCTGCAAAACTTTCAGGACTAAGCGCCGAAGAGCTTAGCATTGGAATGAAATTTCTTTCAAAAAACTTCATAGAAGCAAAGTCGGGTTCAAAAGAGGCGAGCAAGGCATTTAGTAAGATGAAAGATCTTGATCTCAAAAAAGTAAAATCGACCGAAGATTTGCTTTTAACGATAGCAAACCATTTTTCAAAGATGAAAGAGGGTGCTGAAAAAACTACGCTTTCTCTAAACCTTTTCGGACGGTCTGGTTCTGCAATGATACCCATGCTTAACAAAGGAGAGAATGCATTACTAAAACAATGGCAATTACTTGAGAAACTTGGCGGAGTATTGAGCGAGGATGTGATTAAGGCTGGCGATAAATTCATGGATAGTTGGGATACGATGACGACAACTATCACGATATTCAAGAATATTATTGGTGCGGAATTGATGCCGGTTGTCCAAAAATATATTGATAGTTTGATCGAGTGGTATGCCGCCAATAAAGATTTGATACAACAAAATGTGAAAAAATGGATGCATAGATTTTTAGATGCCCTTGTGATCGTGAAAGATATTCTTATTTCTTTTGGAGAAAAACTTGCGTGGGTGATTGATAATTTAATTAAACTGCAAGATAAAACCGGTCTTGTAACAGAAGGTCTTAAATATTTCGTCAGTGTGTTATTAACTATCAAAGGAATTGAATTTGCTACAACCTTAAGAGATATAGCCAAAGGATTCGGGCTTGTTAAAACAGCATCAGGTGAAGCGACGTTTTCTCTGGGGTTATTTAGCAAAAGATTGGGCGCTATAGCTATTGGTTCATTAGGAGTGTATGCCATAGTTGATGCCCTACAATCCCTAGCCAGTGGCGAAAAAGTGGGCATTATAAAATGGGCTTCTGATTTTAGGGATTACATGAAAGAATCTCACGAGTGGCTATGGAAAATATTGAAAGTTCTTTATTACATGTCACCTGTTGGCTGGGTTACCGAATCCATAGAAAAGCTTATGGATATATCTGGTATTACAAACGATATCATTAAATCACATCTTCCCAAAATTGTGCAGCCTATTAATCAATACGGTTTTTCTAAAGAACAAATGGAGAAAGCCGCATCTATTTTTTCAGATATGACGCCAAGTTTTGCTACCCAATTTCCTGCGGGATTATTGTCTAATAAAGTTCCGATCCCCAATAATATAACAAACCACACGAATATAGATTTAAAAATCGAAGCACCAGCAGGTGCTAATGCAGATGGATTAGGGAGAATTCTTGAAGATACACTGAATGAAATGTTAGATGATCGCAATAGAATGGCTTTGCGCGCCATAGAGGTCGGAGGTTCTTAATGGCTCTCCTCAGTTTTCTATTTGGCGCTAAAAAGATAAAGATCGGAAGCGTAACAATTGACGCTTCGATAAAGGAAGATCATGAATCAAATTGCGAGCTGACTGAAAATCCCATCGAAAGTGGAGCTGATGTGATAGATCATGTTAGCATGCTGCCTAAGAAGCTATCTATTGAAGGGGTCGTTTCAGATAGCCCTGTGTCTTATTTTGAGATTGATCCATCAACTGGAAAAATCAGCACAAATTTTAATTTTTTTGGAACATCCAGCCGGTCAAAAGACGCATACGATACATTAATTAAACTTCAGGAAAGCAGAACTCCATTCAAAGTAGTCACAGGACTTAAAGTCTATGACAATATGATCCTTGAGAATTTTCACGTAACAAGAACGGCTAGCATTGGGAAGGCAATAAATTTTACAGCCAGTTTGACGCAGGTTAAAAAAGCAACAGCGGAAACTGTTGAGGGATTGTCCTTGTCTTCGGATGCGGCTTCGCGTGGAACACCTACAAACGACCTTGGCCGCAAGGTTACTGAAAAAGTTCCGGCAGAAAGCCCTATCAGTTCAGGTTCAAGCGTTGTGACTAAAATATCGCAACAAGCAAAAGGAGCGATTTTTACTTTTGGTATTATGCAAGCACTAAGGAGTGTGTGATGACAGATATTTATCAAATTCCAATAGAAACCAATGATGCTTCATTCAAAATACGCACAAAATTGGGAAATACCGATTATGTTTTAAAGATATACTGGAATGAGAGATATGAGCGATGGCATATCTCAATTCATGATGCAAATGAGTTGTCGATCTTAGTTGGTATTCCGCTCAATATCGATACTAATATTTTGGCCCGCTTTAGAAATCCTGAATTACCAGCCGGAATCTTTATGCTTTATGACACTGCGGAGAAACACGAAGAAGCTGGCAGAGATGATCTGTATAATCAAAAGGCGGTGTTGCTGTATCAGGAGAATTCGTAATGGTCAGAGAACTCTATCCTAATAAAGAGCTCTACATTCGCAATGTGCGGGTTACGATTTTACCTCCGAACGATCCCGGGAAAAGGCTAGAGGGTTTCCGATTTTCATTCACCATAGAAAAGACAAACGAATCAAATCCAAACACATCAAAGATTAAGATATATAATCTCAGCGAAAAAACCAGAAGTGTAATCGAAAAAGATAATGTTCGCGTGATCGTCGAAGCTGGTTATCAAAACACAACAGCTGGCATATTTGTCGGCAATATCATTGATAATGGAGTAACTCATAAAAAAGAAAAAGTAGATATCATCACAGAGATCGAAGCAGAGGACGGAGGAGTGTCTTTCAGAAACGCAACACTTGATAGAGGTTTTCCGGCTGGAAGTAGAAAAAACGAAATCTACAGGGCTCTAGCCAATGCAATGGGTCTGCCACTGAATATTGAAGAGGGTATCCGTTCAGTAGTTCGGCAGATGTTCCCAATGGTGACGATATTGTCATACAAACAAAAAATGTGTCGGTACGTGTAAAGCAAAACAACCATATTCAAATCAAAAATCAATCCACAGAACTTATCCACACAATTTGTGACTGGATGAGGGCTATGAGGGAGGCCATCACTTACACAGGAATTGGCCCGCAAAAGCTTCATCATCTTGATTTTCAGGACATTGAAGAGCGCTTAAAAACGTTCCTTGAAAGCTAAACATACCACCCCTTATAATATCAACATGGCAATGAATGGAAATAACTTAGGCAACGCTGTTGCTGATGCTCTTGAAGCATATTTTGCTTCTGCTCCTGATACACATGAGCCTGGGTCTGAATGGGGCACTCATGAATTCTGGAGGATTGTGTGCAATCAGATTGTGGGGCACATTCAAGCAAACGCAAAATGCAGTGGGGTTGATAGCCACAGCGATACACATGACGCAGTGGGAGTAGTCTAAAATGAGCGATTTAATGCTTAGCACGGATGGTGACCTTCTGGTCACCAACAATGCTTTGATGCTGAATAGTGGCCGTGAAGCTATCAGACAGCACTTAGAAATTCGCCTTCGTACTTTTTTGGGAGAATGGTTTCTTGATACTGATGTGGGAGTGCCTTGGTATAGAGATATTTTAGGAAAAAATCCTCAATTTGTTTTGATATCGCAGATTCTGAAAGGTGTTGTGCTGGATACTCCTGGAGTTACGGAACTGACTGCGTTTTCACTGGAATATAAAAACACCAGAGAACTGTCGGTTAGTTTTAAATGCGAAACGACTGAAGGTGAAATTGTTTTTAGCGAACCAGTAGAGGTTTAGAATGGCAGATTATGGTGTTATAAACAGCGGGTTTGTTGTCAAACGTCTTACTGAAATTAAACAGGAGATTGAGACATCTATTCGTTCTTTGCTTGGCAATGCCATAAATCTTTTACCAACGGCTGTCTTGGGCCAGTTAGTTGGAATATTATCTGAGCGAGAGGCGCTTCTGTGGGAGTTGGCGCAATCTGTTTACAATTCACAATATCCTGAAACAGCAGAAGGTTCAAATCTTGACTACGTGGCATCACTTACTGGAATCGAGCGTCTCGATGCCACACGTTCGGAGGTATCAATCAATGCAAAAGGCACTGAAACAACTATTATTCCACAAGGGTCAATAGTTTCAGTTGAAGGTAATCCAGAAGCTCGCTTTGAGACGGCGGCCGAAGCTGTTATTGGTCCCGGAGTAGACGAAGTGCAACTAATTGAATTTAGTTCTGTGCCAGATGCAGGCAGTTTCACGCTTATTTTTAACGGTGAGGAAACGGCTTCTCTTGATCATACTTCATTGGCGGATGATGTTGAGGATGAGCTTAATGCCCTTGATGCGTTATCTGAGGTAAGTGTGGTTGGAGATTTCACCGATGGTTTCACAATTACTTTTGCAGGCGCTGACGGCGAAAAACCTCAAAGTACACTTCAAATAGGTTCAAACACTTTAGAAACAGTTGGTGTAGATGTGGATATCACTATCAGCACAACAGTTGAGGGCTTGCTGCCAAATGTAGATATTGACTGTATTGCCGAAACATCGGGAGCTGTTGCAGCTCTTGCCGGGACTCTTACCGTTATTGAAACAGTTATTGCTGGTTGGGATTCATGTATTAATGCATTGGATGCCGAGGTTGGAAAAGAAATTGAATCTGATGCTGAATTCAGGATCAGACGACTTCAAACTTTGGCAGCTCCCGGTGCTGGCACTGTAGATGCCTTGCGCGCAGAGATACTTGAGATTGACGAGGTTGAAGCCGCGCTTGTCTATGAGAATGATACAAATGAAATTGATGATGAAGGACGTCCTGCAAAGTCTATTGAGTGCGTGGTGCTGGGTGGAGAAGAGGACGAAATAGCCGAAGCCATATGGAATACAAAGCCTGCTGGGATTGAAACGTTTGGGCTTATTGAACAAACAATCACAGATTCACAGGGTTTTGATCATACGATCAGATTATCGCGACCGACAGAGATTCCTATCTGGCTTGAAGTTGATCTCACTACAAATTCATTATTTCCCGAAGGTGGCACCGATGCTGTGGTGGCTGCAATCCTTGAATATGCTGATGAAAATTTTAGCATTGGTCAGGATGTCATCACAACGCGGTTATATTGTCCGATCAATCAAGTGGCTGGAATTATCGATATAGAAACAAGAATAGGAATTGCGAATCCACCTGCAGGAGATGACAATATTCCGATTGCAGATAACGAAATCTCTTCG
>CAZLRI010000149.1:0-6275 GCA_964561745.1 uncultured Pseudobdellovibrionaceae bacterium
CCTTTCTGTGTGAAGCTACCTCCCATTGCTACAATCGGTCATTTTGTTTTGCGGGGGCTATAGCGTAAAACAAAATGTTCGTTTGTATGCATTTTGTTTTGTTATCCCGAGAAGGTGGAGATTTAAATTTTATCGATATTAAACTGGATTCCTGCCTTCGCAGGAATGACAACAAAGAAAAACAAATGAAGAAAGATTTTCTAACAACTTTAGCTGAAGAAGGCATATTAGCCGATGGTGCTATTGGAACCGAGATATATAAGCGCGGCATATTTATCAATCGGTGTTATGATGAGCTTAACATAACAAATCCTCAACTGGTAAAAGATATTCATGCTGATTATTTAAAAGCAGGTGCAGGATTTCTGACAACCAACACATTTACTGCAAACCGCCTAGCACTTGCCTCGTTCTGCCTTGAGGAAAGTGTTGCAAAGATCAACAAAGCTGGAGCTACTCTTGCCAAAGAGGTTGCAGGAGATAATGCATTTGTCGGAGGATCTGTTGGTCCGATTAAGTGGGCTGCTAAATCCGAGTTGTCTGCTAATGAACTCAAAAAGGTTTTTGAAGAACAGATTAAAGCATTAGCTGAGGCTAAAGTAGATGCAATCATACTTGAAACATTCCTTAATCTTGAAGAGCTGCACATTGCTTATTTAGCAGCACGGAATGTCTGCAAACTTCCTGTGATTGCGCAGGTTTCCCTTAAATATACTGGTGAAGAAGAAGGTTTTGTAGGTTTACAACCAGCTGAAGCTGCACGAACAATAGATTCATGGGGAGCTGATGTTATTGGAGTGAACTGTTCTGACGGGCCGCTTGGAGTATTTGAAGCAGTAAAAATAATGGCAAAGGCAACCAATAAGCCGCTTTCGGCAATGCCTAACGCTGGAATGCCCAAGATGGTGCAGGGAAGATTGTTGTATCTGGCATCACCTGAATATTTTGCAGAATATGCGCGGCGATATGCCCAACTTGGAGTTGCTTTAATAGGTGGTTGTTGTGGCACTGAACCTCAACATATCCGCGAAATGAAGAGATACCTTAAAGCTATCAAACCAACTGGTCTCAGATCTGATGCAGCAGAAACAAAAATAACTATACATTCAGAAATATCTGATTCAAATAAAATTCCTCCATCTGAAAAAAGCGCGTTTGGGGCATCTCTTTCCAAAGATTTTCCCATAAGCGTTGAAGTTGATCCTCCACTTGGAATTAATCCTCAAAAAGCAATTGAAGGTGCCAAACTATTAAAAGATCTGGGGGTTGATGCTGTAAATATTGCAGATGGTCCTCGAGCTATGGCACGCATGAGCCCTATGGCACTTGCTTCTCTGATAAAAGATCAAGTCGGGATTGAGACTATAGTTCATTATTGTTGCAGAGACAGGAACCTGCTTGGAATGCAGATGGATCTTATAGGAGCTGCAGCATTGGGGCTTAATAATGTTCTTCTTATAACAGGAGATCCTCCAAAGATGGGCAACTACCCTGATGCTACTGCTGTTTTTGATATTGATTCCATAGGGTTGATCCATTTTGTTTCCAACCTTAATAAGGGCTTGGATTTTTCAGAAAGACCAATGAAGGAATCAACAAAACTTCTGATCGGGTGTGGAGTAAATCCGGGCGCTGTAGATCTTGATCTTGAAGTTGAACGATACAAGAAAAAAATCCTTTCCGGAGCTGAGTTTGTTTTTTCACAACCAGTTTTTGATATGAAAATTCTGGAAAGATTCTTTGAAAAAATAAAAGATGTTCCATTAGTTCCGTTTTTCGTTGGCATACTTCCTTTAGTATCATTTAGAAATGCGGAATTCCTTCATAACGAGGTCCCGGGAATGCAGGTTCCTAAAGAGATAATGCAAAAGATGGAACAGGCAAAAACAAAGGAAGGTCAGAGAGAGGTTGGACTTACTGCTGCAAAAGATGCTTTAATAGCTGCCCGCGAAATCAAGCAAATTAAAGGGACTTATATCTTCCCGTCCCTTGGTAATTACAAAATTGTGGCTGATCTATTAAGCGTGATTAGGTAGCTCACTTTCTATTAATCAAATATCTATCTACCTCTGCTGCTGCCAATAACCCCTGAGCAATTGAAACAATTGGATTTTGAGGTTCTGCACACAAAATATCTCCACAAGCAAAAATCCCTTCTACTGTAGTCTTAAACTTATCATCAACTGGTATACCTTTTGTGTCTTCAACCTTAAGGGCATCTTTTAAAAATTTATTAACAGGTTCATACTGGTGTGTGTAATCATACACAGCACCAACCAGAACATTTTTCTCCGCTCCAACAGCAAATATTGTAATAGACTCTACTTTATCTGAACCATTAATGGTCTTAAGGCTTGTGCTAAATAAAAGCTCTATCTTAGAATTCTCCTCTAGATTACTTAACTGTCTGTTATCAATATTCAACTTATTTGAAGGAATAACAAAGTAGATCTTCTTTGCATATTTTGATAACTCCATAACATCATTTACCGCACGCTTTGTCTTTCCTATCACTGCGACTTCATTTCCAATTGAAAGAGACAGATCTGCTTCTGCATTTCTTGACACTCCCCTTCCCAACAATTCTCTTTCTCCATTTGAATAACCGGTTCTTTTTGCTGCACCTGTTGCCAGAACAACCGCCTTAACCTCAAACTCCTGATCGCCCCCTGTTATTTTCTTTTGATTTGATGCAAAATCAACTCCTGTTATTTCAAGTTTTTTAATAAAGACACCTGATGCTTCAGCTTGGTTACGCATCCTCGTTATAACTTCAGCACCACTTACAGATTCTTTAATCCCGGGAAAACTATTTACAACCTTTAATCCCCCCAGAAATCCATCTTCAATCTGCTTGTCAACGAGCAAGGTAGTCCATTTTTTTGAGCCTAAATATCCAGCTGCTGCAGAGCCTGCTGCACCGCCACCAATAACTATAACATCATAAGATTGTTTCACTTTTTACCCCCTAATAAATGCATCCTCTGTTAGCCTGTCACAGGGTATTATCAAGTTAGAAAAGGCTTTGTTGTTTATATCCATGACATTTTTCATCTGGATGAGCCACCTTCCAATTAACATTCACCCTTGCTTTTGTGTTTCCATATTTAGAAGTATATAATAAATATCCATTAGCTGCACCATATTCGTAAACATTTTTAGTAATCTCAACATCTTTAAGACAATATTTCTTTAGCTTATCTATTTCACCATTTGCCCAATATTTTAAGGCATCCAGACCTGAACCTATCTTTGAAACTTTTAAAGTTGCTTTAGCAATGCTATCAAGGCTAAGCCTGTGCCCCAAGGTATTTGATATTTCCTCTAAAATGTCAAATTGTGGAATCAGCTTAAGATTAAAATTCATATAAGGTTGCAACACTGTGCAATCAAACTTCTTACTGTTAAATCCAACTAACAATGGTTTTTTCTGTAATATCTTTTCAAACTCAGGCAGCTCTTTTTCTTCAAAAATCACATATTCATTACTGGAATAAAGATAAGCACCCAGAACACTTATGCCTAATTTATTCAGATTGTCCCTTCCACCAACCTCTTCAAAAGATCTTTGTGTCTCAATATCAAAAATAACTATATTTTTTGCCATAGATTATTACCTTTTCATAAATACTGTTGTTGCACTTGCTGCCTTTCAACTACAAAAAACCTATCTTATTTGAACAATTGATGCAATATAAGGATTCTATGCCATCATTGTCTATTCTGATATTGTAATAACAGTAAATCCTTGATATAAAATATAAATCTATACAGTAATGCAATGGCTGAACTATGGGAACAGTCTCTTTTTCATTAATAATATTTTTTACACTGGCATTGGCATTTGCCGGCGGAATGATTCTTTTATCTGCTGCAATTGGGACAGGCGTAAAAACCGAAGAAAAGCTTAAACCATATGAATGCGGTGTTGATCCTCAAGGATCTCCACATAGAAAATTCTCTGTAAAATATTTTCTCGTAGCTATATTGTTTATTATCTTTGATGTTGAAGTTGCTCTTCTTTACCCATGGGCACTTGTGTTTAGGGAATTCTCTGATGCAGGAGAAGGTATAATCGCATTTATAACAGCTCTTATCTTTCTTGGAATTCTTTTTATTGGCTTAATATATGCGTGGGGCAAAAAAGCATTGGAGTGGAATACATAATGAGATTAGGTAATTTTATTACAACCAGAATAGATAATGTCTTAAACTGGTCAAGAAAGTATAGTTTGTGGCCAATGCCATTTGGGACAGCGTGCTGTGCAATAGAATTTATGGGGGCTGTTTCCTCCCGTTATGATATATCCAGATTTGGATCTGAACTGGTGCGTTTTTCTCCAAGACAGGCTGACCTGCTTCTTGTAATGGGCACTGTCACTTACAAACAAGCTCCTATATTAAAAAGAATATATGAGCAGATGGGCGACCCAAAATGGGTAGTAGCTTTTGGGGCATGCGCAAGCTCTGGAGGATTCTACAACAACTATCACACAATTCAGGGAATTGATAGCATCATTCCAGTAGATGTTTATGTTCCGGGCTGCCCACCTCGACCAGAACAATTATTTGAAGCAATAATGAAGATACAAAATGAAATACTTGGCAATAAACTCCCAACTAAGGAGGTCATATGAAAAAAAATATTGTTACATTATTAGCGATCCTTACTGTAGCTACTTTATGCTACAATGCTAATGCAGCTGAAGTAAGCGAGATAAGAAAGACAATATATTCAGGTCAGGTTGAAAAAGGCGCACAGGAACTTGTCAACAAAAACACTCCTGAAGCACTGCTTCTTCTTGGACAAACACTCGATCGACTGGCTGACTTGTTCAGCGAACGAGCTGAGATGACATGTTATTGGGGAAAAGGCACAAACCAAACTCCAGCATGCATGCAAACACAGGCTGAGAAACTAAATGCAATATATGGCAAAGGATCCTTCAAAGCAATCAGTGACATTGCTTATATACCTTATACTGGTACTCATTATCAAAAAATTATTAAAAAATTTCCAAAATCAGATGAAGCATCTGAAGCAGCGTTTCAGTTACTTCTAAAAGACCTTGTTGGTCATCCTGATGTAGTGCTTCCTAAAATAAAAAAGTTTATAAGCAAACATCCGAACGGGGCGGCGTTTCGCAGAGGGCTTCTTCTTTGGGCAAGGGTAAATCAGGATATCTGGTATATTCACAGAGAGTGGAGCTGGGTTATTTATAATGACACAATATCACCTGATGACCTTCTAATAAAAGCAGAACCATATAGGCAGGAAGCTATTAAGGCTTATGAAAAACTCGCTGCCTATAGCGGAACATTTGAAGCTAAAGCAGCAAGAGAAGAGCTCAAGCTCTTAAAAGCCAATCGATATGACAATGAAGTTTACAGTATACTTGCTGATTCAGTTGGAGGATCTCCTGAAAAATGGGGGACACCAATACCTTCTCCAAAACTTAAGGCAGGAAACAGAGGCGTTGTCAGAACACAAGAAACAAATATAGAAAAACAACCTGTTAATAAAAAAGCTGTTGATAAAAAAACCGTTACAAAAACAGAACCTAAAAAAACAGAGCCTAAAACAGAAAGTAAACCGAAACAAAAAGTCTTTCATAGATGGAATTAATTAGCTGCTCTGTAAGCGATGGGCGGTGTGCGCACATCGAATAACGCACATCGCACAACAAGATTTAATTTATGAACAAAGCTATCGAAATATTAAAAAATAATTTTAGTGAAGCTATTATTGAGACATCCTCGTTCAGAGGAGATGAAGCTATTGTTGTTGATAAAAATAAAATAGCTGAAATTGGATTATTTCTCCGCGATCATAATGAGTTAAAGTTTCAAATGTTAATGGACATCTGTGGCGTGGATTATCTTAAAAACAAAGGTTTTCTGGAGGTTGTTTATCATCTTTATTCACCGGAATTTAAAAAACGCATAAGAATTAAAACCCGCTTAAAAGAAAAAGAAATGCTGCCAAGTGTTCATAAAATATGGAAAGCTGCAAACTGGTTTGAGAGAGAGGCATTTGATCTTTTTGGCATATGCTTTGACAATCACCCTAATCTAAAACGCTTATTAACCTATGAAGGCTTTAAGGGACATGCATTGCTCAAAGATTATCCAATTGATTTAAGGCAGGAAATTCCAAAGCCAGATAAATTGATTGAAGATATGTAAGTATCGCATTATGACATGTAACTTAAATTATTTTCTATAGCTCCCGCAAAACAAAATGACCGATTGTAGCAATGGGAGGTAGCTTCACA
>CAZLRI010000150.1:0-6263 GCA_964561745.1 uncultured Pseudobdellovibrionaceae bacterium
CCACCAGGAGTTAAGAAAATCTTTGCATCTTTGTTCTCACGTAACGCTTCGTTGAACTTCCCTTGTACTTTCAACTGCTCTAATTGTAGAAGTTGTGCTGTTAAAGATTTTGCGATTAAAAGATTCGCTTTAGCTTTTGCATCTGCTTCAATAGTTACAGCATCTGCTTTACCTTGAGCTTCAATTCTAGCTTGCTGTGCAACACCTTCTGCTTCAGCTGCCTCGACTTCAAGTTCATTTGCCGGCATCTCTTCCCTGCTCCTTCGATAAAGAATCTTCACGTTTTTAGCGCCAATTCTTAAAGCTGTTCTGGCTGCATCTATTGCTGTATTTCCTCCACCCACAACATACACATCATTACCAAGATCAATTTTTTTACCTAATGAGACATCTTCCAAAAACGCTATTCCGGAAATCGCGCCACCTTCTTTTTCACCCTCTACTCGCATATCAGAAGCAAGTTGCGCTCCTATTGCCAGAAAGATTGCATCATATTCTTTTTTCAATTTCTCGACTGTAAAATCTTTTCCAAGTCTTTTGTTATACTTAAAATTAACTCCCATCTTTTCAATCAACCCAACCTCTTTTGCCAAAATCTCTCTTGGCAGGCGATAAGCAGGGATGCCGTAACGTAGCATCCCCCCAGCTTCAGGATGAGAATCAAACACATCCACATCATGCCCATCTTTTCTAAGATAGAAAGCAGCAGATAATCCAGCCGGACCTGCTCCAACTATGGCAACTTTTTTACCTGATGGTTTTCCCGGAGTTGCCACATAAGGTTTTGGAGATTCAAGATCTTTATCAGCAATATATCTTTTTAAAAAACAGATCGATACTGCATCATCTACACACGCGCGCCTGCATTCTGTTTCACATGGACTTGGACAGACACGCCCCAGACTTGCAGGAAGAGGTAGATTTTCTTTGATCAATTTAATTGCTTCAGATTCGCTACTTTTGGCAAGAAGGGAGATAAACCCCGGAATATCAATTCCAGCCGGACATTTTACCTGACATGGAGCCTTACAATCACCGCAATGATCAGATAATAGAAGCTCTATGCAAACTTTGCGGCTTGCCTTTACTCGTTCGCTCTCGGTTTGGATCTCCATTCCATCAGACACGAGAGTTGAACAAGATGGAACAAGCTTCTTCATTCCCTTTATCTCCACCACACAAATAAAACATGATGCATATGGCTTAAGATCCTTTTGATAGCAAAGAGTGGGGATCGAAATTCCGCATCTTTTTGCAACATCAAGAATTGTTTCGGTCTCTCGACATTCAACTTTTTTTTCATTTAATATGATATTCATTTAACTTTCCACCCATAGATTATTATACAAACAATCATACCAATTGTGCTAAAAATTTAACTGCAGGGCAAACACGAATGTTTTCCTTAGAAATATAATCTTTTTTCCCTACGGCAGAGATTTGCCAGCACTCGCATTTCTGAAATCGCTCCTTAAAATATATTAACCCTCGATGTGGCGAGCTATCATCGTATTTACATTCAACAGCACATATCGGTTTCCCATTTTCCACCACAATAAAATCAACTTCTCTTGCATCAACATCACGAAAATATCTTAATTCAATATCATCTCCTTGAGAGTCTTGTCTAAAATGAACCCACTTTATAAGATGACATGCCACCATATTTTCAAACCTTGCGCCATCATTTTTAACTTGGCTCCAGTCAAAATGGTAATGCTTTTGTTCTTTCTTAACAGCACGAATTTTAGCAGCACCAAATGGAGATAATCGAAAAATTGCATAAAGTCGTTCAAAGATATTAAGCCAGTTCGCCACTGCTTTGAAACTTATCTGCAAATCTTCACGAAGAGCATTAATGGAAAGAGGAGAACCAACAAGATCAGGCAAACGAATCAATAAAAGCTCCATATTACCGACATCATGTATACGCTCGAGGCTAGCTAAATCGTCCTGCATAAGCCGAGTGCGATATTCCCGAGACCAGCGCTTGGCTTCAACATGAGTACCACCAAAATATGGTTCGGGAAATCCTCCCAATGTCAAAAGACTCATGAAATCAGCCTGAGATTTAATATCAAGCTCTGCAACAGAAAGAGGGTGAAGCCGCAAATAATGATACCTACCCTGAAGCGAATCTCCTCCTCTGCGGTAATAATCAAGCATGGCACTTCCTGTAACAAGTATTTGATGCGAACTGTGATTTTTATCATAAAGTCCTTTGAGATAATTTCTCCATGAACGATATTTGTGAATTTCATCAAATATCCAAATTGGGTTGTCCGGCAATTCCCTCTTAAGGATCATTTCCCTATGCTCTGCAATATCCCAATTAAGATACCCTTTTTCATTTTTAGTAAATTGCAGGGCAAGCGTTGTTTTTCCAACTTGCCTTGGTCCGCCAATAAAGACCATTTTACTGGCAATGTCTGATTTAATCTGTTCAAAAAGATATCTTTTTAGATTTTTCATTAAGGTATATTTACTATTATATTTGCCTCAAGTCAAATTTAATAGCGAGTATTTTTGCCTGTAGGTTAAATTGATATATAGAGATTTTTATGTGCCTTTGGGCTGAAAACGCATGACAACAAATTCAAAGGGTTAACCCGCATTTCTCACAAAATACCGTAACGAGGCAGTGGAGAAGCGCATGCCTACTGCGTTGCGTTTGAAAAAAGTGCTCAACGTACTGTAAGTACGCCTCCGCGCTTTTTCCTTCACGCGCCTTGTATCCACGCGCTTCTCCGCTGCCTCGTTACGGTATTTTGTGAGAAATGCGGGTTAACTAATCTTTACAGCATCAACCGGACAAACTTGTTCACACGCACCACATCTAGTACATTTATCCTGCGATATAAGATGCTTATCTTTTTTATTGCCAGTTATTGCTTTAACCGAACAAGATGGGATACACGCACCGCAGCCAATGCATTTATCTGTTATTTCAAATCTAATTAATGCCCTGCACTTGCCTGCAATACATTTGCCTTCATGTATGTGCGATTCATATTCATTTCTAAAGTATTTTATAGTTGTAAGCACAGGATTCGGTGCTGTCTGACCCAAACCACACAAGCTTGATACTTTGATCTGCTCTGAAAGTTCTTCCAAAAGTTCAATATCACCTTTTCTTCCCTGCCCCTCTGTTATCCGCGTTAAGATCTCAAGCATGCGACGTGTTCCAATCCTGCAAAATGTGCATTTTCCGCAAGATTCGTTTTGCGTAAAACCTAAAAAGAATTTTGCGATATCAACCATGCACGCATGTGTATCCATCACAACCATACCGCCAGATCCCATAATAGCGCCGGTTGCATTAACAGCATCATAATCAACAATCGTCTCCATAAGGGAAGCCGGAATACAGCCACCTGAAGGTCCCCCCAATTGAACAGCCTTGACAGGCAACCCTGATGAAGTCCCTCCGCCTATATCATTAATAATATTCCAAAGAGTGATCCCCATCGGCACTTCAACCAAGCCACCTCTTTTGATATTACCTGCTAAGGCAAAGACCTTTGTGCCTTTGCTCTTTTCTGTTCCGTATTTCGCAAATGATGCACCGCCATTATTTATAATCCACGGAATATTAGCAAAGGTCTCTACATTATTGATATTTGTTGGTTTGCCCCACAAACCTGATTGAGCTGGAAACGGAGGTCTAATCCTTGGCATGCCTCTGTGACCTTCTATTGAAGCTATAAGCGCGGTTTCCTCTCCGCATACAAAAGCTCCAGCTCCTTCTTTTACAATAATATCGAACCAAGAACCTAAATACCCTTTCTCCCTTGCCTGATTGATTGCTAAATTCAAACGTTTGACTGCAAGAGGATATTCAGCCCTGCAATAAATATATCCATGTGTTGCACCAACTGCATATGCGCATATCATCATTCCTTCAAGCACACGATGAGGATCACTTTCCAGCACAGATCGATCCATGAATGCACCCGGATCACCTTCATCAGCATTGCATATGATATATTTTTCATCTGCTTTTGTCTTTTTGCAAAACTCCCATTTTAAGCCGGTTGGAAACCCACCACCTCCGCGTCCTCTTAATCCAGACTTCTTTATATCTTCGATTATCTCATCCTGAGACATTCCTGATTTAACTTTTCCCAAAGCTTTATAACCACCTGCATTTATATATTCATCAATTGATTCAGGATCTATGCGACCGCAATTTTCAAGCACAATACGAACCTGCTTTGAATAAAACACATTGTTTGGATTTTGTTTACTGTCAAGTTCGACAACTTTATTTTTAAGTGGTTCAGCCTTAGCAATATGTTCCTGCAATATCTTCTTTGCTGTATTTACATCAACATTATGATAAATTGTGTGGGCGCCTGAATTATCAACCAGCTCAACCAAAGGCTCGCAATAACACATACCAATACAGCCGGTTTCTTTTAATTGAAAATCTAAGCTCCACTTCTCTTTTGCCTTTTCAAATATATCAAAGATTGCCCTGCCGCCTGCTGCAATACCGCACGATCCAAGCCCGATGATTATCTCTTTTATTCCTTTATTCTTTAAATCAATTTTTGTTATTTCAATACCTTGAAGCAAATCTTTTTCTCCATCTTTACACTTACAAAAAGATTCAATTGTCTTTCCTACTTTTCTCCGATCAAGCTTTCCATATACAGTTTCATCTATCATTATTACTGGAGCTAATGAACAACATCCAAGACATGCAACTGATTCTAGCGTAAATTCTTTATTCTCAGTTGTTCCTCCATCAGGGCTAACTTTTAAATATTCTCCTACAGCCTCTGATATACCAACAGCGCCAGCAACATGGCATGCTGTTCCATGGCAAACCTTTAAAAGATGTTTTCCAATTGGAGAAAGACGAAACTGTGCATAAAATGTAGCAACTCCGTATAATTGCGCAGCTGGAATGTGTGTTTTGTCAGATATATATTTCAAAGCATCAAGCGGAATATAGCGAAACTTTTGCTGAACAGCCTGTAAGATTGGAATTGTTGAAGCTGCTATTGTTCCATTTTTTCTAATAATAGAGTCCAATTGAGTGATTTCAGACTTTTCCATAAGTATCTCTTTCTTAAGATTTATTGTGATTTAAAATGGAATGTACGGTATCGCGAGCAAAACAGCTTGTCAATTATTTGGCAAGTCGTTACCATTATTTTGTATTAAAAAATACAAAAACGCTTGCGTATCAGCGCAGTTAAATGTTTTTAAAGCTTAGACCAACCTTACATCTACATCATCTTCTACACCATTGAATAAACACATAGCTGTGGCTGCTATGATATCGCTCAATGTTCCATCATTACCATAGGTTTCGACAATGACAGGCATACGAAGTTGAAAGCGCGCATTTGTTTCTTGATTCACTTCAGGCGCAACATGTTCTTCTAGATTTCTTGTAAGGCTAAATCTCCCATTATTATTCTCTTCAATGCGATATGATATTCCATCATCTTCTAACTGACATGGTCTAAGATGAGACCTAAGACTTAGTTCTTCATCTGCCATAGAAAAAACAAAACTTTTTACATCACGATTTGTTATGATTGCAGCTCCCGCAACGCTTGATATTTCTGGTTTTGCTGAATTTTCAAAATATAGATCCAAAGAAGCAAATATGCGACCATATAAAGATTCTGTTGAAATCTGATCAGGAAACGCTCCTTCCACGAAGCGAATCTGCCACTCCAAAACACCTCCTTGGGAAACCTCTATTGCATGATCTATTTCAGGCGACAATACGCCACGACTAATATCTAAAGTAAACATATCGCCACTTGAATGTTCTGATAACCACCTTGAACCCAAGGATGGATGTTCTACATTCTGCCTAATTGGCACCAATGCTTGCTCATCAAACCATAAAATATCTGGTTTGGTCAGTCCCAAATTAATAGGCGCAGCACGACTCACTCTACGTCCATAAATTTCACCTGAAGATATCATAGTTATCTCACAAAATTAATAAACATACCTATTTGCTCTTCCTATATAAGTTATCGGTAAAAAATAAATTTTGTTGCTAAGTTTTTTGGGGACATTACCCCCCCTACTAACTTAGCGATATCACGGTTAAATATCGAGCGTTTTTGTTTTTTCAACACCAAATAAAAATAGAATAATTTAAAAACAGCCCTTTTTATTTAATAATAACAAACACTTAACAAAGGGGGTAACGTCCCCTAGTGGAGACTTTAGACCCCATATAACCTGATTTTAAGTTAAAAATTCACCATTAAACAATATCTTAAAAATCT
>CAZLRI010000151.1:0-6251 GCA_964561745.1 uncultured Pseudobdellovibrionaceae bacterium
TTTTTGGATTTGTTGGTTTTCAGGTCCTGACAGGCACGCCATTTGTTGTAGCAGCAGGGCATGTATTACCCGGTCTTGCATCATTTTACGCAATGAACACAGGGATAAGTTTTGGGCTGGATCTTCTTGGCTTACGAACAGGTGAATTTGCCAATACAGCTACAAGTTTAGGTCTGTCGTCAGCGCTGGCAACATTATCCACTTATGCTACAGTGCCATGGTCAGGTGAGATTGTATCAGCAGCAGGCTTAGGGTTTAGCACACGTGGTGCATTGTTAAGTGTAGGATCAGGAGTAGGTGTTGGGCTTGGTTTTGCCGGTGGTGTAATTCTTGGTATGGCAGCTGATTACTTTACTGGGCAAACAATTAGCCGAGGGTATCACTTTTTCACTGGTCGTAATTTAGTTGATGGCACATTGAGTGGCATGTTTGCTGAGGCTGCGTATCAATTGGTGTATTAATTACTTGTATGTCCTCATTTTATTTTATGTTGAAGAATGACCCTGTTGATTGGGATGTAACTTTCTTTTCTTCCATAAAAAATAGATAGCCGGATATACCAGTAACTCCATAGCAAATGAAGTCACAAGACCGCCTACCATTGGCGCTGCAACTCGTTTCATCATGTCAGCGCCTGTTCCAATGGACCACATAATAGGCAGCAAGCCCATAAAAAGACACGTGACTGTCATGACTTTTGGACGTACGCGCTTGACTGCTCCATGAATAATTGCCTCAACAAGATCCTTTTTGTTTTGCAGCCTGCCTTCGCGTTTAGCTTCATCATGAGCAAGATCCAAAAATAATAACATAAAGATGCCTGTTTCTGCATCAAGTCCCATAAGTGCAATTAGTCCTATCCAGACCGCAATAGACATGTGGTAGCCCATAATGTAAAGGAGCCAGACTGCGCCAATAGCTGAAAATGGGACTGCCATAAAAACGATTCCTGCTTTTACAGCTGATTTTGTATTCATATAGAGAAGCAGAAAGATAATGAAGAATGTCAGCGGTAGAATTGTTTTTAGCCGGTCACGTACGCGCAACATGTTTTCGTATTGTCCGCTCCATTGAAGTGCATAGCCAGTAGGTAATTTAAGTTTTTCGGTTACAGCTTTTTTTGCAGCAGAAACATAGGAGCCGATATCCTGATCGGACATATCAACAAAAACATAGCTCGATACCATTCCGTTTTCATTTCTGATCATGCTTGGACCATAAGAAATATGGATGTTGGCTATTTGAGCGAGCGGGATTTGAGCACCGGTTGGTGTTGATACAAGAACGCGGGATAGTTTTGGTATATCGTCTCTTAATTCTCTCATGTAGCGGACATTGATTGGATATCGTTCTCTGCCTTCAATTGTAGTTGCGATATTTTCACCACCTATTGCAGACATGATGGTTTTTTCAGCATCTTCTATTGATAGACCATATCTTGCAATCTCCTCCCGATTTAAATCAAAATCCAGAAAATAACCGCCTGCAGCTCGTTCGGCAAAGACGCTGCGTGTGCCTTTAACATTCTTAAGTATTACTTCAAGTTGTTCGCCTATTTTTTCCAGCTCTTTAAAGTCTGAACCTAAAATTTTGATTCCAACTGGTGTTCTGATTCCGGTTGAGAGCATATCAATTCTTGCTTTAATAGGCATTGTCCATGCATTGCTTACCCCCGGAAACTGCATTGCCTTATCCATTTCAGCGATTAGTTCTTTCCACGTGATTTTATCGCGCCAGATTTTTCGTAAGAAAAACTTCCAATGTTCCGGCATCCATGAGAACCAGCGTTTTTTTTCACGCCACTCTTTTTCTGGTTTTAAGACAACAGTGGTTTCCATCATAGAGAATGGTGCTGGATCGGTTGATGTATTAGCGCGTCCGGCTTTTCCAAATACGCTTTCAACTTCCGGAAAGATTTTTAATATTTTATCTTGTTCTGACAAAAGTTTTTGTGCTTCTGTTACTGAAATGCCCGGAAGAGTTGTTGGCATGTAAAGGATTGTCCCCTCATTAAGGGGCGGCATGAATTCGCTTCCCAATAGTATAAAAGGTGGAATTGCAGTCATGAAAAGAAGTGCTGCAGCAATAATTACTTTTTTTGGATGGGCGAGTACCCATCTGCAAACCGGCTCATAAACTGCAAAAAGCTTGTGGCTGATCGGATGTTTTCCCTCAGGATAGTATGTTCCTACTAGTGTGCGGTTATAGATCCATGAAAGCCATCTTGGTTTGAATTTTCGGAAATCTATTCGTGTAAAAAGCATGCGGATTGCCGGATCTAACGTAATGGCAAGCAAAGCAGCGATTGCCATTGCAAAAGTTTTGGAATAAGCGAGTGGTTTGAACATGCGTCCTTCCTGATCCAAAAGAGTGAAGATGGGCAGAAACGCAACTGCAATAACAAGAAGTGAAAAGAATACAGATGGTCCGACTTCTTTTAATGCTTTTAGGCGCACTTCATGAAAATCGCCTTTACGACCCGAGTCTCGCCAGAGTTGTAATTTTTTGTATGCATTTTCCACTTCCACGATTGCACCGTCAACAAGCACTCCAATTGATATTGCAATACCGGAAAGTGACATGATGTTGGCGGTAAACCCCATTAGATAGAATGGTATAAATGCCAAAAGTACGGAAATAGGAATGGTGACGATTGGAATGACAGCAGACGGGATATGCCATAAGAAAAGCAAAATTATGGCTGACACAATGATTAATTCTTCAATCAAAGTTTCTTTGAGAGTGTCGATAGATTTTAAAATCAATTCAGAACGATCGTATGTGGTAACAATCTTGACGCCTTTTGGTAGCGAGGGTTGAATCTCCTTCAACTTTTCTTTTACACGGTCAATGACCTTTAGCGCGTTTTCGTCATAGCGCATTACGACAATTCCTCCAACAGCATCACCATTGCCGTCAAGATCTGCTACGCCACGTCTGATATCAGGACCAAGTTCCACATTTCCCAGTTGTTTTATTGTAATAGGTGTGCTGTTCTTTGAATCCACACCAACGCCTATTTTTTCAATATCGTCTACGGATTTGGCATAGCCGCGACCTCGAACCATGTATTCCCGTCCTGAAAATTCAACCAATCTTCCGCCAACGTCGTTGTTGCCTTTGCGAATTGCTTCAACGATTTTATCGATAGATATATTGTACGCAATAAGTTTGTTAGGATCTACATTCACCTGATACTGCCTTACAAAACCTCCAACAGTTGCCACTTCAGCAACTCCGGGTACACTTTGCAAATAGTAGCGTAAATACCAATCCTGAAAACTCCTTAAATCCGCCAGATTATTTTCTCCGGTTTCATCAACCAATGCATATTGAAAGACCCAGCCAAGGCTTGTTGCATCCGGACCGATTTCAGTTTTCACTCCTTCAGGCAGGCTTGGTAAAATTTTATTTAGATATTCAAGTGCACGACTCCTAGCCCAATAAATATCTGTGCCGTCTTCGTAGATTATGTAAACATATGAAAACCCGTAGTCGGAAAAACCCCGAATTGCCTTTACTTTAGGGGAACCGAGCATGGCAGTAACTATTATGTCACCTGATCTTCTATGATATCAGGGCTTCTATCCCATTTGGAATATATAATTACCTGTGTGTCGGAAAGATCAGGGATTGCATCGAGGTTGACATTTTTTAAACACCACAGACCTATAACAACCAACGCTGCGGTCATAATGAGAACAGTGTATTTGTTTCGCGCAGAAAATTCTATGATACGCTCAATCATTGTTATTCTCCGTGTTTGTGTCCTGCCATGTTTCCAAGTGATGCTTTGAGCTTTGACTCTGCATCAATCAAGAAATTTGCAGATGTTGCAACTTCATCACCTTCGCTCAGACCCGATTCTATTACAAAATTATCAGTAAGCTCAGTTCCGAGTTTTACTTCCATCGGCATAAACATTGTTTCGTTGTGAATCATGAACACTATCTTGCGTTCTCCGGAGTCGATAACTGCATCTTTAGGTACCAGAAGCTTTGGACCAAGATTGATTTCAAGGTTTGCGTTGACAAACATATTTGGTTTTAGTTCGCCATCTTCATTTGGAACTTCGATGCGGAGCCGGACAGTTCTTGTTGTTTGGTCTATGACCGGGTCGATTGCCCGAATGGTTCCTGTCTTTGTTTTTCCTCCGGAAGAGGGTGTAATTGCAACTGGTTGACCAATCACAATATTTGGTAATTCGTATTCATATATGATTGGATATACCCATGCTGTTTTGCCGGGCAGATAGAGGTTTTGTTGTACTTTGCCTTTGAGTTCTTTTATTTGATCTTCACCGAATTCCATAAGCATAAGCCGCTGCCGTGCTGCATCAGCAAGGGTTTTATCTCCCACTTTCATGGCTTCAATATATTCGCGCTGTGCTATTGCAAGCTCCGGATCAAATGCGACTTTTCCCACTGTGCGGATTGTTTTTGTTGCTGTTTCCATTTTGATCGTTGCTTTTTTAACTCTGATAAGTTGCTGGCGATCTGCTGATATAGTGACAGATGTGTTATCGGATTGTTTTATTTCTTCATTTTCATGTTTTGGAATCTCTTTTTCCATCTTTACTAATGTCATTCCACATATAGGACATTCACCGGGCCTATCTGAAGTATAATTGGGATGCATCGGGCAGTAATAGATTGTTTGGTTTTCGCTTACAGAATTCTGTTCCACATGACTATTATGCTCATACCATATGGCAGTGCCAATGCCTGCAGCCAGAATAATAGCTGCAATTATAATTAAATTACGGTGCTTCATTATAATTCCTCCTTTTTAATGCTCATTCCCACAGCTCGTTCAAGATCGGCAATTGCTTTAGCTTCATCGGCTTTTGCACGAACAAGCATGGTTTCAGCATTGTTTAAACTGCGGATCGCATCAACTATGCTCAAAAAGTCGCCTTGTTTTGATCTATATGCTTCTTTAGAAGATGATACAAGCAGGCGTGCACGTGGAATAACTGAACCTGAATATATTTTGATCAGTTTTTTGCTCCAACGAGTTTTGCATATGTGGATTTGACATTTGCCTCAGTGTTTAATTCAGCTTCCTGTTTTATAGAACGCGCACGGTTTAACATTGATTTTGATTCGCGAACTCCATGCCGTTGTTTTGAAACAGACCAAAGGGGAATTGAAAGACCAATTCTGCCAGTCCATGCATTTTGCTGGTTTCCGGGCATGTTAATATATCCCCATCTGAGCGTCAGGTCAGGAGCATATTGTGATTTTGCCAGTGACAGTTTTGCGCTTTCAGATTCAACCATATGTTTGGCTTCTGTAATTTCAGGTCTTTGGGCTTTTGCTTTTTCCAGTAGCTCGTTTAGACCTGCGACAGGTATAGGATCTGGCAATGGGGCAATCTTTGTTGTTGGATCAAGCGGTTCTGCAATAATGCTGGATAGATTTGCAAAAGCTTGCAGGCGTTCCTGTTCGAGAATAACAAGTTGTGCTTCAATTTCACCTAAATCAACAGATGCCCGAATCGGATCAGCGGCTGGTCTTTGTAGTGTGGCATAATCTGTTTCCGATATTCCTTTGTTTTGGTTGTAAATTGAAAGTGTCTGGTGATTAATTTTTTCCTCTTCCTGAAGGCGCCAAGCTTCATAGTAAGCAACTTTTACCTCTCTTACTATCTCTTGGGCTGCCAAATTTTCACGGGATTGTTTGGACTCTGCAGCATGTTTTTCAGCTTTGTATCCGTATACAAGTTTCGAAGGGAAGGGGATCTGTTGCTGTACCATGTATTTTGTTATGCCCTGATTTACATCCATTGTATCTATTGGAACCTGCTTAAACTCTATCATAAACTCAGGATCAGGTGGAGTTGCTGCCTGAGCCGGACGTGTAAGAGCAGCTTGTGTGTCGTAATAAGCTGCTGCTATTGAGGGATTTTGTTTAACAGCATTTTCTAATATTTGATCAAGCGTAACTGTGCTGTTTTCAGCAGCTTTTGTAACACCAGTTAAAATAATAATTAAGAAAATAATGATAAAAGAAAGTCTCATAGTATCTCCTAGTACTTGTTCAACAGAAGCTTGTTTGGGTTTTTGAAACAAGGTTCTGTTGATTACAAACACTTGTGCACGCTTTTTTTGAGATATCAAAGATGCCTAGTGCTTCGACAATTTAATGCACAGCTGTCATTCCGGACTTTCGCTGATCCGCCTTTGGAGGAGATCCGGAATCTAGTTTTTTTCTGGATCCCGCATCTCCGCCGAAGGACGCCTGCCCGCC
>CAZLRI010000152.1:0-6183 GCA_964561745.1 uncultured Pseudobdellovibrionaceae bacterium
GTTCACCCGCTTCGCGGCGACGAAAGTCGCCCTTGACAACCTTTCTGGGTGAAGCTACCTCCCATTGCTACAATCGGTCATTTTGTTTTGTGGGAGCTATAGTTGTTGGTATTTAATCGATTTGGTTTTGACGAAGCATGAAAAACAAATAATGAACAACAAGGTTTAATATGCCAGTATATAAATATATAGGTATTGATGCAAAGGGGAAGCGGGTTAGTGGTATAGTTGATGCTGAGAACGAGCGTTCTGCAAGAATGAAGCTTAGAAAGATCCATGTATTTCCAACCTCTCTTAATGCTGAAGGAGAGGGTAAGGGGAAGAAATTAACATTAGGCAGTCAGGTTGACTTTTCAAAATATTTCCAAAAAGTAAAGGTGCAGGACATAGCTATGATGACAAGGCAGTTATCTACTTTGATTGCTGCTGGCATTCCACTTGTTGATTCTATCTCTGCTCTTATAGAACAGGTTGAGAATGTAAAGCTAAGAACTATCTTGAGCCAAGTTAGGGAGAAGGTAACTGGTGGAACAAAACTTTCTGATGCGCTTAAGGAACATCCTAAAGTATTTACTAATATATATATTAATATGATCAATGCAGGTGAGAGTAGCGGAGCGTTGGATGTTGTTTTGCAGCGTCTTGCTGATTTTACTGAAGGGCAGTCAAGATTAAGAAGTAAAATAATTGGCGCAATGATTTATCCGATAATTATGTCGATTGTTGGTATTGCTTTGATGGTAATGTTGCTGGTGTATGTTATTCCAAAAGTTATGAAGATATTTGAAGATGTTCATGCGACCCTTCCTCTTCCAACCCGTATGCTTATGGGTGTTTCAGATGCATTAAGAAGTTATTGGTATATACTGTTGATCCTTGGTGTGATCGCCTTTTTCTTTATTAAAAGGTTTCTTAAAAAGCCATCAGGCAGGGAATGGTTTGATCAAAAGAAACTAAAGTTGCCTTTATTTGGGAAGCTTGAAAGAATGATAGTAATATCAAGATTTTCAAGAACTTTGTCGACATTGCTTTCCAGCGGGGTCCCACTGCTTTCTGCAATGGATATTGTTCGTAATATAGTTACGAATACAGTTTTAAAGAAAGTGATAGAAAAGACTAGAGAAAATGTTAGAGAAGGACAAAGTGTGGCTGAACCATTGAAAAAGAGTGGTGAGTTTCCTCCAATAGTAACACAAATGATAGCTGTTGGAGAAAAAACTGGTGGTTTGGAAAAAATGTTGGAACGCATAGCTGATGCATATGATGAACAGGTGGATAATACGATCTCTTCTCTTATGACTCTTTTGGAACCAATGATGATTCTTGTTATGGCAGGCGTTGTCTCATTTATTGTTATGTCTGTTCTTTTACCGATTATGCAGTTGAATCAGCTGAGTGGTTAACAAAAATTTGTGCTGAATCGACACCACTAGTTTAAAGCTTGAGCCTAGTTGGCTTTTGGTTTAGTATAAATAAAAAATAAATCAGTAATTATTTGGAAAGGAGTTGAGGATGAAAAACATTTTAAAAGGTGTAAGAGGTATGACATTAATTGAAATTATGGTTGTGATCACTATCTTAGGATTAATCGCAACTGTGGTTACAGTGAATGTAATGGAAAGACTTGATGAGGCTAAGATTTCCACAGCAAAAACCCAGATGAAGAGTTTTGAAGATGCCCTAGACCAGTATAGAAGAGATAATGGTTCATATCCATCAACTGAGCAGGGTTTGCAGTCTCTTGTTGAAAAGCCAACGATTGGAAAAGCTCCAAAAAGATATCCTAAGAACGGTTATGTTAAAGGAGGAAAAGTTCCAGAAGATCCTTGGAATTGCGAATATAAGTATTATAGCCCGGGAATACAGGGGCATGAATATGAAATATATTCTTTGGGAGCAGATTGTCAGGAAGGCGGCGATGATGTTAATGCAGATATCACTTCTTTTGAATCTGAAAATTAATTTTAAGAGAGATTGAGTTGTGTTTTTTAGATGGGCGCGAATGGCTCGATTAAAGCTGTTCGCGCCTACTTGTTAGACGTTAGTTTTTAAACCGCATGCTGTCGACTAACGACCATCGACTAATATATTTTTGGAGAAGTTTTGTGAAATTATATCCGCCTTATCTAAAATATCTTAGATCTTCCAATAAAAGAGGTTTTACTCTGTTTGAGTTACTAGTGACTATAGCTATAGTAGCTTTGATTATGGGGTTGGTTGCAGGTCGGGTCAGTGATTATTTGGATTTGGAGATGAAAAAAACATCTAATCATTTGGCTGCAACAATTAGATACCTATATAATAAAGCAATAACTGAGGGTCTATACTTAAGGCTTGTAATTGATATAAATGAACAATCTTACTGGGTTGAAGCAACAAGAGATCCTGTGCTATTGACTGATCCAAATGCAAAATGGGAAGGTAAAAAAAAGGCTGTAAATAAAGATGCTGAAAAGAAAGACAAAGATAAAAGTGATACAAAAAAGACAGAGGCTGATAAGGAGACCTCTGGAACAGGTGAGGGTGAAACTAAATTGCCAAAACTGGAACTAAAAGAACCAACTTTTTCACAGGTTGAATCCTATCTTTTAAAACCAGTCCGCTTGCCTGAAGGTGTTTTCTTTAAAGATGTAATGAGTGAACATCAGCCAGTTCCTGTTGAAGCCGGGCAAGCAACAATACATTTTTTCCCAAATGGATATGTAGAGCATGCAGTAATTAATCTGCGTGATGAGGATGATGAGTATTATTACTCTTTGGAAACAAATCCTATTACAGGAGGAGTGTCCATTGAAAATGAGTATAGAACGATTGGAAAAGAATAGTATGTTTAGTAGAATTCATTTCATGAATATGACGAATTATTTCAGAAAAGATTGCAGAGGGTTTTCTTTGCTCGAAATAATGGTTGCTGTGGCTCTTTTGGCTATAGCTGCTACAACGCTGCTTACATTTCACGGAAACAGTTTAATTACAAGTGGTAGGGCTGAGAATATCACAATAGCTGCTATGCTTGCCCGTTATAAGATATCAGAGATAGAGCTTGATTTGAAAAACGGGATGAAAAAAGGGGAATTCCCAGATGAAAAGACTGATGAGGGAAGTTTTGAAAAACCATATGAAGATTATAAATGGAAAATGACCATCAAAAGTGTGAAATTGCCTACTGCTGCACAACAGCAAGATGAAGCAAGTCTTACAGGAATGATTAGCAGACAGTTGTCTGAGGAAATAGCAAAAATAGTTAGAGAGGTAAAGATTGAGGTAATATGGGAGGAAATGGAAGAGGAGCAGTCAATAGATGTTGTTACTCATATTGTTAAATTGTGATATGCAACTGTTAGTTTGGGTATGATTTTTTCACTTCGGCGATTTTACTCAATTGCCGTAGAATCGCCTGCCTTCATCGCCACTGTATAAAATGGCTTAGATGAGTGGCGATTCAGAAGCCGCTCAAAAATTATACCCAAACTAAAAATTTTTATATAAATAAAATTATTTATTGGATACATGAAGAAAATGTCTAAAACCGGATTTACTCTATTAGAAGTGATGATATCTGTGGCTATCATGGGAATGATTATGGTTCTCGTATGGTCGATCAGTTCACAGACTCTTAATTCTAAAGAGAGAATTGAAAAAAGAGATATGCTTTTTCAGGGTGGAAGAATTGCTTTGCAAAAACTTTCAGATGATCTTGCAATGGCTTTTTTAATTAAGCAACCATCTATTCCAACAGGTTTTTCGCCTCGGCCAAAGGCTTTTTTTATTGGGGAAGATAAAGGGGATAAGGATGATATAAGATTTACAAGCTTTTCCCATTTGCGGTTTTTTAATGGGGCAAAGCAATCTGACCAGTGTAAGGTTGGTTATGAAGTTATTCCTGACAAAGAAGATTCCAGTATTAATAATTTGGTGAGAAGAGAAACTCCATGGCTGGATGCTGAAACAACAGTTGAAGGATATCCTTTTGTTTTGGCGCAGGATGTAGATAGCTTTGAACTGGAATTTTATGATTATCGTAAGGAAGAGTGGGTGAATCACTGGGATAGTGATAATATTGATTTTCAGGGCAAGTTGCCAAGTGCTGTAAGAATCACAATAGCTTTTCCTGATCCTGATATGGAAAACGAAACAATTTCTATGACAACTATGACTTTGTTGCCAATGTCTGCTGGAGAGATTGATTTTTAATGTTTATGAAAGACACAGTAAAACTAAAATACTGCAGAAATATTTTTAAAACAGTTTTTAATAAAATTAGTTCAGAACTGTTTTATAAAAAAAACAAGAAGAGATCAGATAAAGGGATGGCTCTTATACTGGTGCTTGGATCTATTGTGATTTTGACCACCATGGCGGTTGAGTTTGCTTATAATACAAATGTAAATTATCATTTAGCCAGAAATGAAGTGGATCGCCTGAAAGCTGAATATTTGGCGAAATCAGCTTTTAATTTTATGCAGGTTGAATTGAAGTTTGACCGAGTGTTCAGGCAAATAGTGCAAAGCCAGAATTTGGGACAGTACTTAGGTGGAAATGCATCTCTTCCATTATGCCAGCAGTTTCCCCTTTCTACTGCTTTGATCAGGGCTGTTTTTATGAGCGGAGAGGAAGGTGGTGCTCTGCCAGAAGAATTTAAAGGAATGGTTTCTGTGTCTGCTGAATCAGATGCACAGGATTTCTTAGATTTTGAAGGTGATTTTGATGGTGAATGTATTGATGAAGCTACAAAAATAAATCTTAATATTTTTTCTAATTTAGATCCTGCTCAAAAGGTGGGAGAAGGTTATAACCAATATGATAGTGCTAAAATAGATCTTGCCAATTTTTTAGGCAAAGAAAGTTATAGAGAATTATTTGAGAAAGCTGGTGTTAAAGTAGGAGATGTTGTTCGTAATATTGCTGATTGGGTAGATCCAAACGAGATGATAAATGAAATCGGTGGTGTTGAAGCAGGTCCGGAAATTGTTTTATATGAACGAACAGATGCAAAGTATCCGATAAAAAATGGAAAATTAACTACATTAGATGAAGTTTATTTAGTGGATGGAGTTATTGATGAATGGTTTTTTCCTGTTATGAAATTTTTTACTATATATGGAGATGGAGCTGTTAATATATGCAGAGCAGATATTTTAGTTATACAGAATGTTATACGCCGTTATGTAGAAAGGAATCCTAACTTACCGCCAATCCGTTTAGATGATCCTGAAACAATGGAAAAGCTTGTTGCTGCAGTTTCAGATGGTTGTTCTATGGGTGGCATAGGGGATCAGCAAAAACAACAAATTGCTACAAGTTTGGATGCAGCTATTGGAGCTCTTGGAGGTACTGTAGAAAGAGACGAGAATCAGCCGGAAACTCCGCCTGCAAGTGGACAAAGTATTTTGAGCCAGATGATTACCTCAGAATCAAGATTCTTTAGGCTTGTGTTAACAGGTTCTGTTGGTGATATATCTGTTAAGATAAATGCTGTTTTAGATGTAGGTGATGCAAATCCAAACAGATGGAAGCTTTTATATTGGCGATTGTATTAAGCTGTGATTATCAACTTAAACGTTGAAGGATATTTTTTAAACAATATACTATCGACTAACGACCATCGACTAACGACTATATAGTTGCGTATTAATATAATAAAGTGGTAATATAATTCAGGTTTTTACTTTTTTTAACACAAAACAAAGAGATTATTAGCATATGCCACAAAGAATATTGGGCATAGATATTGGTAGTTATTCTGTAAAGATTGCAGAACTCGTAAGAAGCTTTAGATCATTCGAGTTTGTGGCGTTTTATGAACGACGTATTATAGAAAATGAGTTGCTAAGCAAGGATGAATCTATTGCTTTGGCGATCCAGTCTTTGATAGATGATAACAATCTTCAATGGGATGTTGTTTGCTGTGGTTTTCCGTCACAGTATGTTACTTCCCGCCTTCTTACATTCCCATTTAGTAACAGAAAAAAGATCAGCCAAACTATAGCATTTGAAATTGAAAGCTATGTTCCATTCAAAATTGAAGATATAGTTTATGATTATACAGTGTTATCTTCTACAAAGGATTTTTCAAAGGTAATGGCTTTGTATACTCCTAAAAAGGAAGTAGCCAAAACATTATCAGCTCTTGATGGCGTTGGCGTTGACCCTCACCACTTGTGTGTTGAAGGAGTTGAGATG
>CAZLRI010000153.1:0-6174 GCA_964561745.1 uncultured Pseudobdellovibrionaceae bacterium
TCTCTCTTATTACTCATGTGCAGAGTTGGTCATTTTGTTTTGCGGGGGCTATAACGACTATCGACTAATATATGAGCTATAGAAAATTAAATCTAGACAGAGATAAAATAAATTTATGTAGAACAACTGCATCTAGAATTATTAACCCTCTGCAAAAATATATAGACCGACACTCCACAACCTGTATTGAAAGCTCAATAATCAAACTCTTGTTTAACAGCACTGATGAAGCCTCAGATATTGTAATACAAAAACTGGGCAAGGACCGGTTAAGAAAAGGAGCTGCTCTTTGGTTGGGTAATGCTCTTATCCATACTCGCCTTCGACCAGATGAATTAGTCGCCAAAATAGCAGAAGGTGAAATAACAATAGATAATATCCCAAAATTACCAATTGATAAAATCAAAACAAAACTTATTTCTATAGCTTCTGCTGAAATACAAAGAATCAAAAAAGAATTTGAGAATCCACATGAGAATTCACAACAATATAATGTTAAGCCTCTCATTATAATACAAAAAGAAAAGATAAGTAGCCGCGAGGCTTTAAAACAAGCTGGCAAAGAGCCTGCTGATATAATTTTATTTGATAATTATGATATCTTAAAAAACAATCTTTCTGACATTAAAGTATCTTGTAATAAAAAGTTTGGATATAAAATAGATGGCGCGCGCGCGCCTCAAAGAACAGCAACCTCGCTTAAGTCAGGCGTAGATTTAATTGCAATAGATCTTATCAAACAAACTCTTTCAAACCATATTAACATCAAAAAAATATTAATCGACTCCAACTGGATCGGTAAAATTATTTCAAAAACAAACACAAAGATATATTCTGACGCTGTTCATGTAAGAAATCTTGATGCATACAGAGAAGCGCACCAAATCGTAGCGTTGCAGCTAATGCTGGAACGACTGTTCATGAACTCCAATATAATTCCCGAACAATTTATAGTTACACATGCTTATGACATTGACCCGTCTCTTAACGACGGATTTATTAACGAGCTGGCAAGAGCCTCTCTTATGCGAGAATTATATCCAAAAAATTTGACGGTTTATCTTTCTCCAGCTGCCCGCAAACTAAACACACCTGATCATTACTCAAGGATTTTTACTTTATTTCAGCTTTCAGGAATTATTACCGAGCAATCTGCTATATTGATTCCGCAAAAAGAAGATAACGCTGATATACTCAAAAGCATCCAGCAAATATCAGATAACACAACGTCGCTTGGTGATGAAATCCAGTTCAATCCCAATGGAAAAATCACAAGAAGGGCACATATAATTGTAGAAAACACCCTTAAACTGCTTAAAAAGATTGAACAATCCGGTTTTTACAAGGCTTTGTCAGATGGCTTAATAGCTGGTATTAAAACAAATGAAAAACATGGATCTGGATTAAATGACATCTTTCAAAAAGATCGTGATTATTTCAATCCATTTGCAGACCTTGCTGATTCTAAAGAAGAAAACTATTGCGTCTCCAGTCGCGACTTGTCTATAAGGACAAAAAGCAAAGATCCTGAACAAAAAAAGGATCAAAAAACAGCCTCTTCAGCGCCTCGTTCTGAAGGACAAGGCACGCTCAGGACAAAAAAAAGGCGAAGATATAAAAAATATTCTGCGCAAAAAAAGAATATTCAAGATAAGGAGCAGATCTAAATGCCCGGTATTGGTATAATAGTTAATCCCCATTCAAGAGACCATAAGCTTGATCCATCAAAAGCTGAACGTCTGGGTTTTATCGTGGGCGATAAAGGCTCATGCCATACAACAAAGGACATTAATGAAGTTGAAGAACTGGCAAGGGATTTTAAAAATCATAAAATTGAAATATTGGGGATATCTGGAGGAGATGGGACAAATCATGCAACTTTAACAACATTCCTTAAAGTATATGGCAATGATCCTCTTCCTAAAATAGTATTTCTCCGCGGCGGAACAATGAACCTTTTGGCAAACTGCCTGCAAATAAAAGGTGCTCCGGAAAAGATTCTTTCTAACCTGATATTAACATATCATGAAGACAAGCCATTTAAGGAAACCGAGCTAAACATGCTGAAAGTAAATAATTTATATGGTTTCCTGTTTGGAACATGTGCTGTTAGTAATTTCATGAATAAATATAACAGCAGAAAAAATGGTGATCCAACTCCATGGAGAGCATTTAAACTCTTATCAAAGACAACCCTATCTGCCTTGTTCAATACTAATTTCTCATTAAGATTATTTGAACGAGTAGACGTAAAAATAACAGTAGATGGAAAACCTGCTCCATTTAAAAATTATAATTTGATAATTGCTGGAACAATCGAGGAGCTTGGCTTTGGATTCAAACCCCTATATAATGCTAGAAAAGAGCATGGTAAATTTCACATGCTTAGCGCTTCAACAACTCCAAGAAAACTATTATCAACTCTGCCTCACACTTTTTTTTCATCTCTTCCAAAATCAGAGGATTTCTTTGACGTGTGTGCAAGCAATGTTACAATAGAATTTGAAAAACCTTTTGAATATACTGTTGACGGTGACATGCCAGAGCCATCAACTAAAATAGAGATATCAACTGGACCAAAATTAAAAGTTATAATTGCATAATTATGAGCACAAAACCTTGTAAAAAAATAGAGACATTCCCAAATCCAGAACCAAGGAGAAATTACATTATTACAATGGATTGTCCTGAATTTACCTGCTTATGTCCTCGCACAGGGCAACCTGATTTTGCCATATTTGAAATTAAATATATTCCTAACAAGCTTTGCATAGAGCTTAAATCCCTTAAACTCTATTTATGGAGCTATAGAAATGAAGGGGCTTTTCACGAAGCTGTTACAAATAAAATCCTGACAGACCTGACAAATGCCTGTAAGCCAAAATGGATGGAGATAAACGCAATTTTCAATATGCGCGGCGGAATAACAACCACAATCACAACATCCATTGGCAAACAACCTAACAACTTATAACGCCTCTTTTATAAGATTGTTTATACAAAAAATTTTCATAATGGGCATTTGCTGAACGGCTTCTGAATCGCCGCCATCTAAGCTATATTATACGCGGCGATAAAGGCAGGCTATTTTACGGCACTTGAGTAAAATCACCGAAGTGAAGCAAATGACCATTATGAAATGAGTATGAAAAAGAACTCTTATCTACACCTTTTCAAATCTTGCCTGAAAAAATCTCAAATCCTCTGGCTCAAAAACCATCTTTAATCCTTTAATACTGTCTCTTTTTTTATAAAGTTCAATAACTGCCATAGCAACCACATCCATGTGAGAATTTGTGTAAGCCCTTCTTGGAATAGTAAGCCTGACTAATTCAAGCTTTGGTTTTATATCCTTACCGGTTATTTTATCTCTTCCTGCAGAAACCATCCCTCTTTCCATACCACGAACTCCGCTTGCAATATAAAGCTCAGATGCTAATACCTGTGCTGGAAATTGCTCCTGTGTAATGTGCGGCAAGAATCTTTTTGCATCAAGAAAAACAGCATGTCCGCCAATGGGCACTACAATTGGAATACCTGCATCCAATAATTTTTTACCCAAATATTCGACCTGATTTACCCGCCATGTCATCAACTGATCATTATCAACCGCCTCTATTAATCCCCTTGCAACTGCCTCCATATCACGACCTGCCATTCCTCCATAAGTATGCAGACCTTCATAAACAACAACCAGCTTCTTTGCTTCAACAAAAAGTTTCTCGTCATTCATTGCAAGAAAACCACCAATATTCACAAAACAATCTTTTTTCGCGCTCATCACACATGCATCTGTATATGAACAAAACTCTTTTAAGATAGATTTCAAGCTTTTGTTTTCATATCCTTTTTCACGCTTTTTTATAAAATACGCATTCTCAACAACTCTGGCTGCATCAAGCACAACCATTATTCCTTTCTTGCGACAATATTTGGAAACATCCTTAATATTAGCCATTGATATAGGCTGTCCCCCTGCCATATTTACTGTTGCAGCAACACTTATATATGGAATTTTTTCCTGCCCAACCTCTTCAATAAGGGCGTCAAGTTTATCCATATCAACATTACCCTTAAACGGATGTTCGCTCGTTGGATTGTGTGCTTCATCTATTATAACATCTACAAAAGTTCCTCCTGCCAACTCCTGATGCACACGCGTGGTTGTAAAATACATATTTCCAGGTATATAGTCCCCTTCCTTTATCATTGCCTGTGACAAAATATGTTCAGCTCCCCTGCCCTGATGAGTAGGAATAAGATGTTTGTATGTCATTAGTTCTCGCACTGTTTGTTCAAGAAAATAAAAATTTCTACTGCCTGCATAAGCTTCGTCACCCAACATCATCCCTGCCCATTGATAATCGCTCATGGCAGACGTGCCGCTATCAGTTAAAAGATCAATCCACACATCCTCACTTTTTAGAAGAAATGTATTATATCCAGCTTCTTTAATCGCCTTTTCCCGTTCCTTTTTTGCCAAAACCTTTATCGGTTCAACCATCTTTATCCTGTATGGTTCTGCTAATTGTTCAAACATAACGCACCTCCATATTTTAAATAAAAAATCTGATACAGCTTTCCAAATGACTATATATTGACTTAATAAAGAAAATCGCTATTCATTGCAACATGAGGTTGGGATTAGACAGCTTAATAACAGATTTTCATCATTTAATAAAAAATAAAAAGATCGGAATTTTGGCTCATAACGCCAGCGTCTCTTCTGACGGAAAACATATTCTTGATCTTTTGTTTCAAGATGACTCAATCAATATTACAACGCTTTTTGGACCTGAGCATGGAATAAAAACCAAAGCGCAGGATATGGAACCAGTAAACAATTCAACAATACAACATCCAATAACAAAAAAATTGATAAAAGTTTACAGCCTCTACGGCAATTCATTTAATTCTCTATCGCCAACTCCAGAAATGTTATCCAACATAGAAACATTAATAATCGATCTGCAGGATATTGGATCAAGATATTACACATATATATGGACTTCTGTCTTGTGCATGAAAGAATGTGCAAAACAAAATATAAATGTCATAGTTTGTGATCGCCCAAATCCGATCAATGGGAAAACCATTGAAGGTGCGCCACAGGAAAAAGATTTTTTGTCATTCGTAGGATTATACCCCCTGCCGGTTCGGCATGGCATGACAATAGCTGAAATAGCCAGACATATAAATAAAGAGCATGCTATCAATTGCAACTTAACAGTAATTCCAATGAATGGTTGGAAACGCGAGTGGTTCTGGGATCAAACTAATCTAACATGGCACAACCCTTCACCAAATATGAGATCCATTGATGCAGCAATTCTATATCCAGGCATGTGTTTGATTGAAGCAACAAACATCTCAGAAGGACGCGGCACTGATTCGCCATTTGAAATCATTGGCGCGCCATTTATAGATTCAAAACAATTAATAGATAAGTTTAATGAATTAGACCTTTTGGGAATTAAAGCAGAGCCTGTTTCATTTTCTCCTGCTTATCAAAAATGGAAAGACCAAACCTGCAATGGTGTTAAGTGGAAAGTTTTGGATAGGAATAAGTTTCAACCATATATTACTGGCATTGGATTTCTATGGTGTGTCTATCATTTATATCACAACAAAGGTTTTTCATGGAGAGACAAAGCATATGAATTTGTAGAAGATATACCAGCCATTGATCTCTTAACCGGATCTACTCTGGTACGTGAAAATATTAATGAAAAATCATGGGATGTGTTTAAGAGAAAGATAGATGGAGATTTACTGTGATAAAAAACCCCAATTAACTTGATCAAATATAGCTGCATTAAAAATAACATTGGTATTGATATTGGCAATTTAAGTTAAGCTACCAACCGCTGTTCCAACTCCAACACCAACCAAATTATCAAGCTGAGGTAATATTGATCGAGAAACATCAGATATAAATGTCATACCTTCCTCCAAAAAATTTCCTTTTTTATCTTACATATTTATTATCGTCTATTTTTCAAAAAAGTTGCTAAGTTTTTATAACTTATTGATACTATTGCAGTATGTCGTCTAATATTTTACTCCGTCTGTAATTTTCTGTGCAAGAAGTTGTAACTTCTCAATAAGTTGAGGTAAATTATTAATTTCCTCCCCCTTTCAGCCAGAGGCTGATCCGCCTTTGGCGGAGTGGGG
>CAZLRI010000154.1:0-6139 GCA_964561745.1 uncultured Pseudobdellovibrionaceae bacterium
TATTTGCCAAATTACGACCCTATCCTTCGCGACATCTTCCCTGACATAGGGGGGTCTTAAAGATCATTTAGGTAACGGTAAATCCATTCCAATTGATATAAAAAAATTATGTGAGACTCTTACGGGAACAAAACGACGACTCGTAAGAATCTTGTTTTATACTGCGCCTATTAATCAACAAGAAAATAAAGAAAGCTATAAAGGACAACATATGCTTATGGGATTAAATAATGAGTTAAAAAAACTTGGTTGGTCGTCAGAGCTTATTGATGCGGCTGAGAGAATTTCAGAACAAGTTACATCAGCCGCTATTTCTACACCCACAATCGTTTCTACTGGTCTAATAGATGAAGAGAATATGGATTCTGATACTATACATTTGACGTTAAATCCAACAGAAGACACCAGAAACTTTATAATCATATCTGATCAAGAAAAAGGTTAATATTCTTTTTTCTATTGTTGGTTAAAAGTATTGTTATTACCTAGTTCATCCAAAAAAAACCTCAACCGATAATACCTTGCATGAAAATTGGCCATGAGGCCCATAAGGAGGCTGACAGCTTGTGAATCTGATTTGATTTTGGCATGGAGGGAATCAACAAGCTGTTGCTCTTTTCTCTCTTCATCATTTCTTGGTTCTCCAAGCTTTTGGTTTACTCTCTTCCAAAAGCTATCTGACACAAGGGAATTGCTCATACTCTTTTATTCGGCCATCCCGTTCCGCGGACACCTTCAAAACATTTCCCCATGAATAGCCGTCCATAAGATAAAAACGCGCTAATGGATTAAAGTATTTTAGGGCAACACTTTCAGGCACCATAATCCATCGGTCGCCAACTGAAACAAAACAGCATTGTACCTCGACTGGTCGCTCTTTCACTTGCGGAAGTTTATCCAGTTTACCTATTGTTACTGCCGGACAGCAGCTTGTTGCCAACAGCAATAGGAGTGTCATGATTATATTTTTCAACTGCTTCATGAGTTTTTTTCGCCTCTTTGAGAATTCTGTTTGACGCGGCAGCCGCTTCTTCTGCTGATTTCCGGAGTGCTCGTTCACCTTCGTACTTGGAACGATAGCTCATAATCAAATAACTGAGTCCGCCACCAAGCAGGATCGATACCATCATGAGAATAGCGATCGTCATTGTGGTAATTGAACGTTTGGCAGTTTGCCGCCATTGATTGTTTTTATTATCTTCTCTGCTTTACCTCCTAAACCTAACATTGCCATTCCGGTTGCTATTGTCGTGGCGCCTTTCAGGATTCGATCATAGTCAATTTCCGGACCAGTGAAAGCGGAGCCTATTAAAGCAAACCCAAGACAAATAAAAGATACTCCCCCGATCTTGGTCTTGTAACCGTCGAGCCACTTCGATAGTGTTGATAGCATTTCATGCCTCCTTGTTTTTATTTTTTCCCTATATCTAAAACCAACTGACTTATAAGCTCAGGTTCTCCTAAGAAAGCCCTAGACAATTCCATATCCATATCTGGGCAAGTCTTTTTTTTATCTAGCTCATAGTGCCCGAGGATATTTTCGGATTGCCATCCCATTTCAGGGTAAAGATAATTCACAATGATATCTCGAAGGCTCAATAATTGATGAACAGTGTAATTCCCATTTTTCCCTATGAGACATGCGCCCAGTGTCTTACCATTCCAGCCATAACAATGTGCCCCGATCTCATCGTCCATCATGACTGGATCTGTATCAAATGGCCTGCCAGCCTCAATTGTCCCGTCGGCGAACGGCCATTGCTTGCCTTGCTCATACATTCGATAATTCCAGTAGCCGTTTGTGATGACAAAATTGTATCCAATATCACGCCAACCTCGTCCCTCTGGTTTAGGCGCTGTGTGCCATCCTTTAATCATGGTGGCACAACCGAAAGGTGAATCTGACGTATGAATGATGAGCTCTTCTGCTTTATGCATGACCATTGTTCAACCCCTGCAAATAACCGATCTTGTTATTGATAATATCTAGCGTCTTGCGCTGTTCGAGCAGTGTCTCTTGAACGTTTCCTCGATATTCAGAGCAGTCGCTTTTTTAAACGTAGTCAGTGCTCATTGTATCAATTTTATCTTCGATGCGTGTATTTCTCTTATCTATTGCACGGCAATATAACGTAAGTCCACCCCCGCTCACCAAAAGCACTCCTGCATTAAAAAGAATCGGGAACCAGTTTGAGTCAATTATCACAATCACCTCTTTGAATTTTCAAGAGCTCTTTTCTTTTATTTTTGAGCTCAACAAATTGTTTTTCTGTATCAATAATTTTATCATCGAGCGCCTCAAGTTGTTTTGTTAAAAACTCCTTTGATGATACCCTCTGATCTATATCCTCAACCCCAATTAAATCTTCTGATGTTCTGTATTTTTTCATTACAGTCCTCTTTCCTTAGCTCGTTGGAGCTGTTATCTGATAGTACCAAATTACAACTCTGACTGAAAAAGAGTTGCCTGCTGGGTTTGCACCGCTCAATATTACTGTCAATTTATTTGAAGTTGGAACAAAATAATTGCTCATATGCTGAAATGTTGCTCCATCAGCAAACATATTAGCTGTAGCGCCCAAATTCATTGCATCCGCGTCATCAACATATAAATTGCTAGTTCCGCCAGAGGGGCCAAGATCAAACATCTGCGCAGGAGCTGCTGTTTCATCTGTAACGTAGGTAGCTACTCCTACAATAAAAGAATTCGCGGGCAAAAAAACGGCAGAACTATCAGCGGTATTTACTAGCTCTGGCACAGTTATAACTTCGCTGGCAGTTCTTATTCCAAAAGATGAACCATTTGCGCCAACAATTGTCTCACCTGAAAATGATGGTGTATCCTCAACTCCAAGACCTAAATTGCTTGCCGCATCAGCAGCATTTGAAGCGCCGGTACCACCATCTATAACAGGCACATCATCGCCTCCGGAATAATACACTTCAGATCCGTTTATTCGAAATGAAAAGGCTGAATCGAGAAGGTTGATACCAGCATCGTCAACATCCAGTATATCAATTTCATCCACCCCTAGTGTCCATTTGCCTTGATTTGCATCGGCAGATTCTGATTCAGTAGTAAGATGAACGTGATCAAGGCTTTGTGTTCCAGCATCATAAATTGTTTGGATATGCAGTTCTTCGTCATCGGAAGCGCCAAATCGGAAGCGCCAAGCCTCCTTTGAGGATTAGCATCGTTTACAGGGGACCAGTTTATAGTATCCGCAGATATGTACAGATCATTAGTACTGTTATCAATAATTCTGCCGCCTGCATCGTCAAAAGTGTCTGGATTCGCGGCTGTTATCTTAGAACTATCATAGTATATATCACTGGTTGCTATAGTTCTCCCAAGTGCGTTATTACCAGTGCCTACTGCTAATGGCATTTCTATTTTACCACCCCATACTGCATAAAAAGCGTGCTGAGAACAGTTATTGATTTCATTGCCAACATATTGGCTACTAGGTGATGTTATAACACCGCTATTTACCGCTGTTACACCGCGCAACATTGTATCTATCTGGTTACCATATAAATACGCGTAAGAAGAATCAGCCTCCACTCCCTCGACACCGTTATATAAATAATTTTTTCTATGTGTGCCGTAAGAATTAGGCTGGTTTCCTATTGATGCGTTTGTCCAATTTCCTTCAATGTAGTTTCCGTCAGTGTACATCATGCCACCAACGTTATTTAGAATACCTGAATACGCATTAGTGCCAGCCGTTATAGAATTGGCGGCTGGCCACATATACCCATAATTATTAAGTCCATTCCAAGAATCATCTATATTACAATTTCTTACATGGACAATCAAACACGGGTCTGAATAATTAATCAATCCGTTCGATGTAAGAGAATCGTCTCCGTGTATTGTAGCCGCTGGTTCGATTATTTGATAATGAGTAGCTGCTGATAATACGTCAGGAAATTGCATTCCAAAAGTTAGCACATCATCAGTGTTGGATTTGATAGCGAAGTCATTGTTGGATTGCGTACCATATACTGCAGGATCTGTGTAATTCGGGCCCGCAAGCAATCTTACAAATTTATGCGCGTAATTTGTTCCAGTGAAAGCTCCGGTATCCGTCAATGTAGTTCTAGTACCGGAATCGGCTGTCTGTTCAGCCAGAAGAATATTAGTGTCACATTGCAAAACCAACCGTGATAATTCACCACTACAACCTTTGGACACAGTAATATTATCTTCATTACAGGTGCCGGAAATATTGATTGTTCCATTACCAATTATGTAAGGTAAAGAATCTAATGTATCCTGAATATTTCCACCTGTATCGCAGTCAACTGAAGCAGTAAACGTATCTTGTATTTCATACACTGCTGTAAAATTTACACAATCCCCACCTAAAGATATATAACCGCTCGCGCACGTATCACAATCATGCGTACCAGAATTATAGCTCCAACCTGTATCACAAGTACAAGATGCAGGTGTATTCCAAGAATCATTAAAGTTAGTAGAAGGGCAATAGACTCCACTTGCAGTGGCACCGTGATCTAAGCTCAAACAATATGCATCCCAGCTTGCTACAGACGATGAGTTTGGATCTCCGGGATCCGCGTTCGGAGCACAATTCAATCCGGCCATCACGCTATTACCTGCACCGCAATCCTGACCGCTGCGTATTTGCTGGCAAACACTACCGGCATAAACATTTGAAATTGAGAAAAGAATCAGCGCTATTGAGAGTAAAATCTTTTTCATAAAAGCATCTCCTTATCTGCAGCATGCATAAGCATACGAAGAGGCACAACCTGACATTTGTCCTCTAAGATCGCCAAGACGCCAGTACCGTCCATAATAGCCTGCCCCAGTTTGTGACCAAGAGTAACAATCGTTTGCGTTTGAGGTATAACCCGGAGCACCATCATTGACCCAAACATTCGCTATTGATCCGCCAAAATTACTGCCCTGATCTATCAATCTAAGCATTTCGTCATTGTGGCAAACATGGTTTCCTGAATAAGTTGCTGAACAAAAACCGTTTGCATTGATATAACTGCCCGCACCATCTCCATCATAAGTTGCCGGTGTAACGCCAGCCCATTCAACCGCATCTCTCCGGTTTCATCCACACCTGAAACAGTTTGTGCGGTTTGATGTGTAAGCGGCAGGCGACCTTGTGCGGCATAGATAGATAGTGGGATGCTGATCAATAACAATACGATCAAAAATTTATTTTTTCTCATTTTGCTTCTCCTTATCTCTTAACTCTTTCTCTCTTATGGCTACGATCTTTGAATAATTTTCATCAAACTCGAAGATGCCAATAGACAATGGAATTTGAATAAATTTGTCGTCAACAAGAGCCAATTCGATCATCGGGGTAGGGTGTACTTCAAGACTAATAAGCTTTCCGTCTCGATCATAAAAGGGAATTTTATCTATATATCTATGGCTTGCCACTTCGTAATCTATAACTTTGCCAGACAAACAGATCAGTTTTATTTTGTAACTGTTTGGCAATTCAGGATTGTCTTTGTGCATATAAATAGAAGATTGCATTCTTCTCCTCCTTATCGGTATCTCATCAAAAAACGATATCGTATTGATCTTGGTTGTATTGATTGTGTTGTTGAAAGCGCATTTGCGTGGGTATGATTTATGTCTGTATTATGAGTATGGTTTGTACTGACTCCACTTGTCGCTCCGGATCCACTTCTAGTATAAAGCTGACGATCACCAAGAAGAGGGACAAATTTCACATAATTCACATCGATATCACCAAGAGAAACTTCTCCACCAACGGGTTCACGAATTATTGGCCGTGGCGTCCCATCGGCCTCATAAAAAAATATCATTTGATCCCCTGTATCGTCATTTGTATGACCTGTATGAAATTGTAATGTCCCAGGACCATGAGTGTGATCTGCACTTTGATTTCCCGAAGCAATAGAAGTTGCTCCTAAAGCTCCATGACTATGTTGTATATTTATCTGATGATCCACATTTCCTACTGGATCTGGTGAAAAAGCAACTGACCCTATATTTCCATCCCCATCCGTTCCAAAACCAGCCAAATACCTGCCTGACTGGTCTGGTAAATCACGAGTTCGTCCATCTCCGAAAACTATATCTGTTGCTCCGTTACACAATATCCAACTATTTGTGTCA
>CAZLRI010000155.1:0-6030 GCA_964561745.1 uncultured Pseudobdellovibrionaceae bacterium
TAAAATACTTGGGCACTATTGTGACGATTTAAACCCCTGTGAAAATCGGTGTTTATTATGTTTGGTGCTATTGGTGCTGCAGGTCGTGTATTGGGTCCTGCCCTTGAACTTATTCTTCCAAGAGTATTGAGCCGTTATGCAACAGTGGTTGCTGGTATTATGCTGGGTAACCATATTGATACATGTGCGGGCTTGACACAAGCAGATCCGCGTGAATTCGGTGTGCAGTTATTTCATACAGCTTTGGCAGCTATTCCAATGGAGTTTATGGCTCATGGTGCTACAGCTGCAACTAGACCTGTTCTATTGCGTGGTAACGCTAGTATCTATGAAAGAGCTGCAAGACGTGGTTGGATAAATGAATCAGATGCAGCTCCATTCATTGCAGGTGCAAGAGAGATGATTGAAGCGCAGAATCAGGCTATTCAAAGAGGATTAAGAAATGCCGGTCGGTTTCTCAAATTAATGGTTGCAGCGCCTGCGCTCTTAGCCTTTGGAGCAGTGCCCGGAGGAGGTGGTGGTAGTGGTAGTGGCGGAGGAGAATATGAGGTGCCAATAACAAGGGGAAGTGATAGAGGACAGCGTGTTGATGGGATGATAGAGAGGGTTCGCAAAAATCAGGCGCAAAGTGAAGGAAGACTTCCGTTAACAGCCGATGAATCCTATGTGCAACCACCAGATACACGCCAGCTTTTAGTTGAAATGGTTGTACCAGAGGGAATGAGTTCTGAAGCCTTACAACAAGCTTTATCAAGACTTGCTGGAGCTACTGGATCAAGTGCATTAGAACAAGCACTTGAAGGCATTTCATTCAGGCGTTTATCAGGTCCATTTGAATCAGATGCAATAGAGATGCGTCCACGTACCGATGCTGAAGGGATTTTTGATATTATTCCACAAGGAGAAAATGCGCCCAGATATAGTGAACATGTTGTGCCAGTTGATGCAGCAATTCAAAATCCAACGCTGCTCGGTCAAGTACGGCAGTTATTGATTCCAAATGCTGTTGGTCCGTTTAAGAATGCATTGGAATATTGTGAAGCCAGACGAGCCAATCGACCGATCTTAGGTGGTGTTGCAGATCCAACTTCTGAACAGCTTGTCCGTCATCAGCAAGTTGCTGCCAGACGAAGTCTGTTGTGGCGCTTGGCAGATCTCTACTATCGGCCAAGGTCATTTGAACGTAGCAACAGACTTTATGAATCACTGGGAGTCTCTTTGTTTAGAAGGGTTGTAGTCGGGTTTGTAGGAAGAGTTGTTTTGGATGGATTATTTGGTGGACTCAAAAAAGTGGTAGATCGAGTCGATGGTGTGGAGAGCACATCTGAAAGACAGCCTGTTACCAATGAAAGAAACGCTGGTGTGGTCAGTGGAATGGGGCTTAGTTATTTCTTAGGAGCAGATCGCACATTGGATAGATTGCGAGATCTTGATATGCATACCCGTCAAAATGAACGCCTGCATGCTGTTATCCAAGTGGGATATGGTTATATGTTGGGTACAATGACTTATTGGACGATTGAAGCTGGTGCTTGGCACAATTTAAGCGGTGCTGCTCTAGCATGGTCTATATGGGTTTTGAACGGCTATGCTACACTTCTGCAACGCCAAAACAGAATTCGTATTCACAACACAATTGACATGAAACTACGGCAGGGCGCATTTGCTCCTGACAATGATTCTGTACAGCAAAGTCGTCGATAGTCGTTAGTCGTTGAATGATGCGCGGTATTCGATGAGCGAAATACTCACAAAAGATGTTGTTTTTGAAGTGGTAGCCGCACCCTTCAGGGTGTGTAATTTGCGCAGGCTGAAGCCTGCGGCTACCAAAATGTTGTATTTGGTGAACCTCGAAAAAATGGGTAAATCAATCACGCCCATCGCTCATCTCATACCATACGACGAAAGTTTCATAGCAGCATCAACCGTGTTTTTTAAGAGCATGGCAATTGTCATTGGACCAACGCCGCCCGGGACAGGTGTTATAGCATAAGCTGATTTTTTAGCTTCATCAAAATCTACATCACCGACAATCTTTCCATCATCTAATCTGTTTATCCCAACATCTATAATAACCGCACCTTTTTTAATCCAGCTGCCTTTGACAAAATTGGGTTTGCCGATTGCTGCAACTAATATATCAGCAGACTTTACAACCTCAGGAAGATTTTCTGTTTTTGAATGGCAGATCGTTACAGTGGCATGTTGTTCCAAAAGCAGAAGGGCAACAGGCTTCCCGACAATATTGCTTCTTCCCAACACAACCGCATGCTTTCCTTTGATGTCATAGTTAATTCTGGATAATAGCTCCATGATGCCAAGTGGAGTGCAGGGTCTGAATGCTTTTAAACCTAATAAAAGTCTTCCTATGTTTTCAGGGTGAAAACCATCAACATCTTTTGATGGTGATATTGCATTAATAATAGTTTGCTCATCTATATGAGATGGAAGGGGGAGTTGAACTAAAATTCCATGGACTTTATTATCAGCGTTCAACTTTTTTATTAAGCTTAAAAGTTCGTCTTGGCTTGTTGTTTCTGAAAGCTTGTGTTCAAAACTTGCTATTCCTATTTCACCACATGCCTTGTTTTTATTTCTCACATATATTTGTGATGCAGGATTTTCGCCAACTAAAATAACAGCAATGCCGGGGATAATAGATTTGTCTTTTAATGCCAGCAGTTCTTTTTTTAGCGCTCGCCTTATATTTGCCGCAATTTCTTTTCCATTAATTATAATCATGATTCTTTTTTATCTTTCTCTAATTGAAATACACATTTGTTTCTTCCACCTTCTTTTGCTGCATATAAGCATTGATCAGCTGCACTTATAAGTTCTTCCGGACTGGCGTAGTTCTGTTGAACCAAAGTTGCTATGCCTAAGCTTATAGTTATTGGTATCTTTTTTCCTTCAAAGTCCATTAGATTTTCTTCAACGCCGTTTCTAATTCTTTCAGCAAGACCTCTGGCACCTTCTAAATTAATTCCCCTTAAGATTACTGAAAATTCTTCACCGCCATATCGAGCTACGATATCCTCATTGCGTACCATTCTTTGAATCAGAGCAGCTATATGACTGAGTGCCAAATCGCCAGCAAGATGACCATATGTGTCATTAACCTTTTTAAATAAATCAATATCGATCATCAGTAAAGACAAAGGCAAATTTCCGCGCTTGGCATAACTGAACTCTTCATCAAGACGTTTTGTAAAAGCATGTTTGTTGGTAACGCTAGTAACTGCATCAAAGTTTGCCATTTGATAAAACTCATCAAGAAACATCCTTTCGCCTGCATCACCGTACGCAAATTTTATGACAATTGATCCTGGTATTTGGATCTTATCTCCATCTTTTAATTCATGTGATTTAACTCTGTGACCATTAACGAAAGTGCCGTTTGTGCTGCCAAGATCTTTAAGCACAGCATTGCCACCTCTTTTCTCTATTTGAAAATGTTTTCTTGAAATTCGGATATCTTTAATCTGAATTTCAATTGAGTCATCTCTTCCAAATATTGTTTTGTCTTTCTCAAGGCAGTGGAGCTTTCCCTGAAGGGGTCCGGACATGAACAGGATATAGGCTTCCTGATCGCATATTTCGCCTATTTCTTCTATGGAAGTTACTACTGTTTTATCAACTGTTTCATCTTTTGGTTTTTTTGCCATCGTTTATTGCCCTTTCAATACCTTTGATTTACAATTTTATTCAGAAGGAGTTGTTTCTTTCTCAGGAAGATTTTCTTCTTTTTCAAGTCTTAGATGCATTTCTTTCCTTTTTCCTGCATCAAACTCAATATCCTGATAATATGCTTTATACCCTTCTAGCCATGCTTCAAGCCTATACACCTTGTGAGGTTCAAGCTTGTCCATTTCAATAGGTGCTTGACCAGCTGGAGTGCCATTCAATAATATTAGAGCGCCTGAAGGTTGTGTCATAACATATAATGACCCATAGTTTAATTCAAGCTGCACTTCAAAATTTTGTGTTTCATTTTCCTTTGTTTCAATATCTTTTGACCAAAATTTATATCCTTCAAGATACAAACCTAATGAATAATGTTTGTTAACCTCCAGATTGTTTATGGTAGCAGGAGTTTTTAAGGATGCTTCCTTGTCATTTAGAAAGATAGTTGCACCAGTTGGATTAGAGGTTATTGAAAGCGTATATATTGATTTCTTTAGAGGGGACATGCTGATTTTTAGATTTCTAAATTCGCCGCTATTTAACGCCATATTTTCTGTTTGTGGAGAAAACCCTTCATGCTCAGCCCTTATTGAAATATCTTCATTGGGTTTTAAATTTTTAAGAGTCATTGGGGAACCAACACCAATAAGCTTGTTATCAAGGTATATATGAATATCAGCAGGTTCTGTTATTATAAGAAGCTCAGCTGTTTTTCCTAAACCAGCAGTTAGGTCGGTTTTTTCTTTTTGCCATGGTTTTGTTAAAGCAAGTGCCAACAAGAGGATGATGCCAGCAGATATGCCTAAAAAGACGATCCTATTTTTATTATAAAGTATCTGAAGTTTTTTAAAATAGTTCAGAATATAGTCAGATAAACCAGATTCTTTAGAATCGGTTTCAATAGATTTTTCCTCTTTGTTTATATCCTCGTCTGTTGAAATCTGAGGCTCTTCATCAGCTTCCATGTCATCTAAGAAAAATTCTTTGAGATTTGAAGGAAGTTTCACGTGGTCGGTTTTTTCAAGTTGTTTTTCGTGGTTTAATGCTGAAGTTGTATGTTCCAAGATTTGAACCGGTGTTTTTGAATCCTGAATCTCTTTTTGGTTCTTCTCATCTTTTTCAAATATATTGGCAAGAAAATCCACAATATCAGAGGACTTGAAATCTGAAAAATTTTTAGCACTGAACTTAAGTAGGTCATCGCGCATATCAGATGCAAATGCATATCTGTGCCTACGCTCTTTGGACAAAGCTCTGATCACAATTTTGTCCAGATCCTCTGGTATGTTTTCATGGATTGATGAAGGAGGTTCAACGTGTGCGCGCCGGACATTTCTGATAGTTGCCCGATTGTCTTCAGCTTTAAAAAGCCTTTTTCCTGTAAGGAGCTCATGGAAAATTACACCTAATGAAAATATGTCGCTTCTATGGTCAATAGGATCTCCTCTTGCTTGTTCAGGTGACATATATGGAAATTTACCTTTAAGCGTTCCTGAATCAGTCGACCCTCCCTTAAAAGCTGATTTTGCAATTCCAAAATCAATGATTTTAAGTGTACCGGAATAGTTAACCATGAGGTTTTGAGGGCTGATGTCACGATGGACGATATTCAGGGTTTTGCCATTTTCATCTGTTTTTCGGTGAATGTAATCCAAACCATTCAAAGCCTCACACATAAACTGGCAGAGTATGGGAATTGGTATTAGCTTGCCATTAGCTAGGCATCTTTTGTGTATTAAAGATAAAGATTTGCCTTCAACATATTCCATTACAATAAAGTAGTCATCGCCTGATTTGCCAAGATCATATGTTTGGGCAATGTTTCCATGAGAGAGATTAACAGCAATTTTTGCTTCATCAACCAGTGCTTCGATAAAATCCTTAGAAGCTGCAATATGCGGGAGGATTTTTTTTATAACTACATTCTTTTTTATTCCATAAGCATCGTAAGATAAGCCTTTATAGATCTTTGCCATTCCACCTTGGGCAATCTCCTCAATAAGATAGTATTGCCCCATGGTGTTTTTCGGCTTATTATAGGTGGTGTTGCTATTGTTTTCAGGTGACATAGTTTTTTTGTTTACTAATTATTAAGTAATAATGCAAGTTGTGTGATAAATAGTAAGTATAAAGGTGTTTTATAATTTATAAAGAGGTCTATATGTTTAATATAAAAAAGATTCGTATTGTTATCCTTGCCGTAACAGGTCAGCGAAATTTATCTAACTCATGAAGGCAGGCAGCTTACCTTGAAAGAGATCTCGCAATGCGGAGGCAGGGCTCACGTCATTTTTGTCTTGTCCTCCGGGCCTGCGCTTCTGGACGTCTCCCGCAGCTTTATTCTTT